>JBDRUL010000225.1:0-3114 GCA_039801305.1 Caldifarciminota bacterium
GTGGTAGCGGCGGAATAGCTATAGTCAACATCGCGCAGCCATCTAGCCCGTTTCTTGTCGCCCAGATTCCCACTCCCTACGCTATGGGGTCTGCCGTAGCCGATGGGTTTACCTACTTCTGCGACCGCGACCGTGGTCTGCTGGTGGTTGGGCAGTTGAAGTAGCGCGCAATGAGGCTGCAAGTAGCGGTAGCTGTTCTGGTAGCTCTTGCAGGACCCGCGCAGGCTGGTTCAGAACACAATCTGGTCTGTATCGGGGACAGAGAACTTGAGTTCTTGGTGAAATGTGAGACCGAAACCTGCAACAACTACTGGTCGACATTTGTTCCGGTCCTAGGGGGTCTACTGCCAGTGGTACGAGTCAACGGGGTAGAACAGAAATCGGCCAGATTCGACATGCGAGCGAGTGTTGCCGGGATCGAGGTGGCGCGGCTGACTGTCCCGAGGCCTACGGATAGAGACGGTACTCTGCTTGACAGTTTTAGGTGTAGGGTCAGCTACCAAATGCCATTTTCACTTTTGCCCTCCGCGAACGCTATGGCAACCCTTGTTCTAAAGAAGCTCCTTGGAAGAGACTTTCCGTTGGAACAAACTGGCTATCTGATAGTCGTTCCCGATGAGTTCTATTTCAATGTTCTACCGCTCGCTAGATGGAAACAGCGGCAAGGATATGTCGTGTGGGTGAAAAGGACTTCCGAAATTGGTTCTACCCGCGAACAGATAAGGAGTTACGTGCGCGATGCGTTCCGTAACTGCAATCCGACTCCTAGTTACCTGTTGCTGGTTGGCGCAGCGAACAAGATTCAGCCCTTCGTGACTCCTGGTACGTCATGTGTAACAGACCATCCCTTCGTCTGTGTCGACGGAGATGACTATCTTGCTGATATGTTCGTTGGCCGGCTGCCAGCGGCAAACAGTTCCGAACTGGATGCGATGATAGCCAAAATTATCGGGTACGAATCGGTACCGTATCTGGGTGATACGTCCTGGTTCACCCGCGCCTTGATGGTTGGGACCAGTTATCAGGAAGGGGGTTCGCCAGCCACAACAGCCCTCGTAACCCTGCGACAGATAAGAGAGAAACTTCTTCAGAAGGGCTATTCCGTGGTGGATACTGTCTTCTATCCTCCCACCTTGTCTGGACGTGGGCCGGTTGATTCGGCTGTAAACAGAGGTGTTCTCTTCGTTAACGGCCGGGGTTGGGGAAACACTTCTGGCTGGGGTTACCCACAGTTCAATGTGAGCGATGTATTCAATCTGGCCAATGGATGGCGCCTGCCGGTTGTCACGAGTATCTATTGTGGAACCGGGAATTTCGTAAGCGGGGTAACTCCCTGTTTCGGAGAGGCTTGGCTTCGGGCCGGTACCCCCCAGAATCCCAAGGGTGGCGTGGCATTCTGGGGGAGTTCTTATACCGGCACCTCGACGAGGTGGAATAACTGCATGGCTTATGGTATTTACCATGCAATCTTCGATGAAAACGTAGCGACTTGTGGTCAAGCGATGTACGCAGGCAAACTCGAGCAGCTCATCAACTTTCCCCTTGATCAAGACAGCTTCGACCTAAGGCTTTATTTTCACGTCTACAATCTGCTTGGCGATCCTGCGATGGAGTTGTGGACTGGGGTGCCTCGACATGTGCGGGTTGTGTACCCTGAGATCTATCCTTTCGGGACCAGCATTTTCGACGTTCGGGTAGCCGATGAGCAGAATAGACCTGTGCGTAACGCAAGAGTCTGTCTGTACGCACCAACAAGCGGTGTGCATGAACTCGTTCTGTCTGATCACTCAGGCTGGGCGAGGTTTGCAATTCCGGCGACATCTGCCGATACCCTGCTTGTCACTGTAACCGGTCAAGGTTGCTATCCCTATCTTGGTGCTGCCATAGGCCGTCAAACCGGTCTGTGGGTAGGGCACTTGCGTCATTATCCAGAGACGGCGGCAGCGGCTGCCACCCTGCAGCTAAGTGTATCCCTGAAGAATTTTGGAAGCACCCTGACTGCAAGGAATGTCGTCGCAACGCTGAGATCTCAAAGTGACTACGCAACTGTGATTGATTCCACAGCGAGCTGCGGCGACGTCGAACCAGGCAGCCTGGCTTCTGTTGAATTCAGTATTCGCTTGGCGCCAGAGGTGCCAAACGGCGAGCGTATCCGATTTCTGCTCCTTGTGACCAGCTCTGACAGCGTGTGGCACTCAGCTTTCGAGTTGGTCGTCTCCAGTCCAGAACTCACTGTATTGGGGTACACTGTTCACGACGGAAATGGTGTACTCGATCCCGGGGATACTGTTGATATCTCTGTAACCCTGTTGAACCGAGGTGAGCTAGCCCGAGATGTTACTGGTCTGCTGCGTTCTCTGAATCCAATCGCCGTGACCGTTATGGACTCTGTTGGTTTTTTTGGAACGATACTGCCAGGAGATTCCAGCTCAAACTCAGGCGAACGGTTTAGAGTGCGAGTAGCCAGAGGGATCGGGGCGGGTCGTCGCTTCAGTATGAGAATTGCTCTATCTGGGGCAGGAGGCTTTATTTCGGAGCGCGATTTTATTCTAACCGTTGGGACCCCCGCAGCAAGTACTCCGCTCGGACCGGATTACTACGGGTACTACTGCTATGACAATACTGATACAGCGTATGCAGAACGGCCGTCTTACGCGTGGATTGAGATCGATCCCAACCTGGGTGGTTCGGGTACCAGAGTCGAGATCGGTAACGACCGTGCAGTCGCTATTGACCTTCCTTTCATTTTCAGGTTCTACGGTTCCGACTACTGCAAGGTTTCAGTATCCGACAATGGCTATCTAGCAATGGGGATCACTTCTCTTGGTGATCCGTACAACTGGACAATCCCGTCAGCAAACGGTCCAGATGCACTGTGCGCCGTATTCTGGGATGACTTTCGCACTGACACCTTGGGGATACCAGGTGTCTTCATCTGGTATGATGAACCAAACCACCTTCTAGTGTTCGAGTGGAGCAGATGTCGTCACGTCCACGGATTCCGCAATCCGATTGTTGCTGAAGAACAGACATTCGAGCGTGTGCTGTTCGACCCACGATACTATCGAACTCCGACTGGCGACGGACCGATCCTGTTCCAGTATCACACAGTCC
>JBDRUL010000226.1:0-3107 GCA_039801305.1 Caldifarciminota bacterium
GGCGAGGTGGACGAAGGCACCACGCAGATGGACTGGATGCCACAGGAGCGCGAAAGGGGGATTACGATCACGGCGGCTGCGACGAGTGTAGCTTGGCACGATTGTCGGATAA
The DNA here is from genome assembly GCA_039801305.1 of Caldifarciminota bacterium. Classification (GTDB taxonomy): domain Bacteria; phylum Hydrothermota; class Tepidihabitantia; order Tepidihabitantales; family Tepidihabitantaceae; genus JBDRUL01. The sequence goes on from JBDRUL010000226.1 coordinate 113, forward strand.
ACATAATCGACACTCCCGGCCATGTCGACTTCACAATGGAAGTCGAGCGCTCACTCAAAGTCCTTGATGGAGCGGTAATCGTCTTGTGTGGCGTCGGGGGCGTCGAGCCTCAGTCTGAAACCGTCTGGCGTCAGGCAGATCGCTATCAAGTACCACGCGTGGCGTTCATAAACAAACTTGACCGAGCGGGTTCAGACTTCGACCGGGTAATCAGGATGATGGAAGAAAGATTAACCATGAAGCCTGTACCTGTTCAGCTGCCGATTGGAGAAGAAAACCGGTTTCAAGGCATCGTAGACATTGTGCTCGAGCAGGGTTTCATCTGGCGTTCAGACGACCTGGCCGCGAGTCCGGAGCAGATTCCAATACCCCAACACCTTGAGCCAAAGGCCGCTGCTCTGCGCCATCGACTGATCGACATTCTGACAACTGTTGACGAGAAACTCCTTGAGAAATACCTGGCCGACATACCGCTCAGCCCAGCGGACCTCCAGTCCGCTCTGCGCCGCGGCACGCTCGAGCGCCGGATTGTACCAGTGCTGTGTGGCTCTGCCCTTCGGAACAAGGGAATTCAGAAGCTGCTCGACGCCATCGTCGCATATCTTCCTTCCCCGTGCGACATCCCGCCAGCAAGAGGGGTAAACCCGAAAACTGGAGAGCCCGAGCTTCGACCTGCTGACTCGACGGCGCCATTCTCAGGCTTGGTGTTCAAACTTCAGTCAGACGCACAGCGGGGCATGCTATCATACATACGGGTCTACTCTGGACGTCTGAAACCGGGTGACGTAGTAATGTCAATCCCTGCCATGAAACGCGTGCGCGTTCCGAAGCTGGCAGTGATGCACGCAAACCGCCTGACCGAAGTGGACTCGCTATCAGCGGGCGAAATCGGGGCAATAGTGGGGCTGAAAGACAGCCGCACGGGTATCACTCTTGCCGACCTACACCATCCAGTCGCTTTCGAAGCGATGAGGTTTCCTGAACCCGTGGTCTCGCTAGCAATCGAACCAAAGACTAGAGCCGACGCCGAGCGACTTCAGCAGACACTTGAGATGCTTTCCCTCGAAGATCCGACCTTCAGAGTCAAGACCGACGAGGAAACCGGCCAGCTCATACTATCCGGCATGGGCGAGCTGCATCTGGAAGTCCTAATTGATCGCATGGAACGTGATTACCGAGTTGCTGTGCACTCCGGCAAACCTCAAGTATCTTATCGCGAGACCGTACGTCAGTCAGCCACAGCTGAGCACCGCTTCATCCGGCAGACGGGTGGCAGGGGACATTACGCCGTAGTCAAAATAGGCGTCGAGCCGGCAGCGTCCAACGACATCGTCGACGAACTCCCCGCAGGCACACTCCCCCGAGAACTGGCTGCTGCCGTCACGGAAGCTCTCCGGGAAAGCCTCGAGACCGGTGTGTTGGCTGGCTACGAAATCGTGAACACATGCTGCCGGATACTCGATGCCTCGTGGCACGACGTTGATTCCAGCGAAGTCGACTTCAAGCTCGCAGCAAGCGCCGCATTCCGTGAAGCCTTCCTCGCCGCAGACCCAACTTTTCTCGAACCCATCATGGAGCTTGAGGTTGTCACCCCGGAGGCATATCTTGGCGGTGTCCTGGCTGATATCAACGCACGGGGTGGGCGGGTGATAGCTCTGGAATCGGCAAAAGGCCACCAGATAGTCAAAGCTGAGCTCGCCCTGTCCCGGAGCTTCGGTTATGCCACCGCCCTGCGCTCTCTCACCCAAGGCAGAGCGAGCCACTCATTGCAGTTCCGATCATTCCTCCCCGTCGATGAAGCAACTCGTGTCCGACTCTATCCGTTGTTTGCCAAGAATCAGGAACGGTCGGCCTAGAGTCGCCTTATCAACTCAGCCAGTCGCAGAGCGTTGCCGGTTACAGCCGGTTCGAATCAACCGGAACTGCAACCAGCGTCCTTGACACTAGGAAAGTCAACGCCATACTTACGATTGCTGAGAAGCTAGCTACAAGGAGGATAATTGCACAGCAAGCTCATCCTGTTTCTCTTTATACTAATTGCCGGTGCGTGTAGTAGAAGAGTGCAGGCTCCGGCAAACCATGTCCGGCCAGCTGCTAATGCCCATACTTCCCTGCCAACTGATTCAAATCAGACTCTGCCATCAGAATCGCTCTCCGGCGGCTCAATCAGACCTGCGGCCTCTGCGACACCGTCAGCACCGGTACCGGTCGAAGGGGGAACCGTGAAAGACACGCTAACAGTCGAGAATCTACCTGAAGACCTTTTTCTCAACATTGCGGTAAGAGACTTCGGAACGATGAAAGCACGCCTTTACACCCGTGATGCGCCTAAGAATGTAACAAATGTGGCAAACCTTGCCATCAAGGGCTTCTACAACGGTCTGACATTTCACCGTCTAGTCCCAGGCTTCGTGCTGCAGGGCGGAGACCCTGCCGGCGACGGCACTGGCGGACCAGGCTATACCGTACCTGCTGAAATAGTACGGCGTCACGAAAAGGGTTCTCTCGCAATGGCACGGACACCCGACCACGTCAACCCTGAACGCCGCTCCTCGGGTTCTCAGTTTTACATCTGTCTTCAGCCCCTCCCCCAGCTGGACGGACAGTATACAGTAATCGGCAAACTCGTAGATGGGTTTGACGTTCTCGACCGAATCGCTCAAACCCCCTCAGTGAATCAGAAACCACAGCAGAAACTTGTGATGGAAAGGGTAACCGTCACGACGCGCTAGTACTCCCACTGCAGGAACTGCCCGAATCACGACTTATCCGCTCAGCAAACCAAGCGGACAAGTCGTAACGTTCAAGCACGTCCGAGCCCCCAACGCGGCCACATGCAAGCTATCCAACCTGACGACGCCCAAGCACTTCGCCAACAATTACCAAGTTCTCGACAGTTGAACCGCTTCTCCCTCTACTGACTGTGTCCCTGTAGCCTTGCACGGACCTTGACGCACCATCGCCCAATTATAGAATGCCTTCTGCCCCTCACTCC
>JBDRUL010000227.1:0-3107 GCA_039801305.1 Caldifarciminota bacterium
GTGGGTCTGATCGACTCCGGTGAGCTCGCTGCCGGCTGCTATCTGCTCAACATCCTGCACCCCACCGGTTATCCGCTCTACACAATGCTCGGCCGACTGGCTTCGCTGGTGCCTCTCGGCTCTGTCGTCAACCGGCTGGCGGCATTCAGCGCGTTCACAGCTGCTGCCGGCATCGGCCTCTTGCTCTGGCTGTACCGGCGGCTGGGCATCTCGCCGGTAGCCAGTGGCGTGACCGCCCTGCTTATGGGTATCTCGCTGCCGGTCTGGTCAGTGGCAGTAGACGTGGAAGTGTATGCCCTGACTCTGGTGATGAGCGCCCTGCTCCTGCTGGCAGCAGGCACCACGCCGCCTGCCCTGCGACTCTACCTGTTCTCCTATCTCTCCGGCCTGGCGCTCACCAACCACCTCTCGGCCGCCAGCATCGTCGCCGGTGCAGGTCTGATAGTACTGCTGGAGCAGCGCCGGGAGGCAGTCCGCCAGCTGCCCCGCATAGCTGTACTCTTCCTGCTGGGAATCTCGCCCTATCTGTTTCTCGTGCTCCGGGCACGGGCTGGTCCTCTGCTCGCCTGGGGCAACCCGGTCACCCTGGAGCGTCTCTGGTGGCATATCACCGGCAAGCAGTATCAGGTCTGGATGTTCAGGAGCTCTCTGGGTGAGATGCTGGCGAACGCCGGCAGAGGAGCGATACTGCTCGGTCGCAGCTTTGGACTTGTCTTCGTACCGGCAGTCGTCGTTGGGATGATCGCGCTCTGGCGACAGCGCCGGCTGCTGTTCCTGGGACTGACTGCTGGAGCAATTCTCGCCTACTTCTATGCAGTCAACTACTCAATACCGGACATCGAAGCCTACTACCTGCCAGCCCTGGTGGCTCTGGCAGTGCTGTGTGCTGTCGGACTCGACCGGCTCCTGCGGCGGATGGGCAGATGGCAGCACCTGTGCTGGCTGCCGGTGGCAGGAGTCCTGCTGTGGAACCTGCCGGATGCGACCAGACGCGGAGATTACGTCGCCTATGACCAGGCGATGAATACACTGACATCCGCTGACACCAACGCAGTGATACTCACCGACTGGTGGGATCTCTATGCTCCGGTCTTCTACCTACAGAATGTCGAGGGAGTAAGGTCAGATGTCTGCATCATCGACAAGGAGCTGGTAAGGCGCTCGTGGTATCTGGAGTATATGGCAAAGGAGTATCCCTCGCTGATGACCAATTCCCGCTTCGAACTCGAGCGCTACCGGCCATTGCTCGATGACTTCGAGCACGGCCGCCTGCGTGACACCCAGGCTATTCAGGCTGCCTTCATAGATCTGCTGCGCCGCTTTCTCTTCGGTGGTCACGGCCGGCCCGCCTACACCAGCTTCGCAGCCGAAGTCAATGAAGATGCCAGACAGTTGCTGCGCGGAGCCAGACCGATTCCTGTCGGGATTCTCTTCCTGGTCAACGACACTGTGGTACCGCCGTTCGACTACTCGAAGTTCACCGTCCGCATCCCCAGGCGCCGCATCGACCGCCGCACCCGTGCCAGCCTTGACCGTTACTACTACTTCACTGCAATGCGAATACCACTGCTCCTGCACGCCGGCCGTGCCTCTGAGGCAGCAGCAACCGGTAAGTGGTGGCAGACAACACTGGGTGATAAGCTCGTCCCGGCTGCCCGAATCCGCTGAGGCAGCAAGGAGAACAGACTGACCGCTCCTCTCCTCATTCAAGTCCTTGCCAGTGCCGGCATGACCACCGCCATCGTCTATGTACCACTGCTTGCCCGCAGCCTTGGGTTCACCAACTCCCAGATCGGGCTGCTGGTCGCCGCCTATCAGGGGATGCTTCTCCTCTCGAACACCCTGTTCGGGCGCTGGGCAGATTTTGCCGACCGCCGTCGGTTCGTGCTTCTCGGACTGACGCTCTCGGCACTGGCAATCGGTATCCACACACTGGCCAGAACAGCTCTCCTTCTTCTGCTTGCCCGTATGCTTGCTGGGGTATGTCTCGGCATCTATCCGGCTGCGCTGACAGCCTACTTCTACGAGCACGACAAGAGGCTCGGCCGTTTCTCCGGCTATGGAGCACTGGGCTGGGGACTCGGCGCACTGGCTGCCGGAGCCATCGACACAGGAGTGATCTTTCCCTTTGCCGGATTATTGCTCGCGGCCAGTGCCGGAGTCGCAGCTTCAGGACTGCAGAGACAACGTATAGGGCTCCGCCAGCAGTTCTTCGACTACGGTGTACTCAAACGCAACTGGCGGCTCTATGCCTCTTTCCTCCTCCGTCACCTTGGCGCCTTCAGCATATGGACGATATTCCCGATTTATATGTCAGAGCTGGGCGCCAGCCGGCTCTGGGTCGGCATACTCTGGGCAATCAACCCGCTGGGACAGTTTATCTTCATGCACCTGCTGGAAAGAGCAGACGACAGAATGCTCATCCGCACCGGCCTGCTGCTCTCAATCCTTGTCTTTACCGCATTCGGGATAGCAACAGACTGGCGGCAACTCATTCCGATACAAGTTGCCCTTGCCCTCTCATGGTCGTGCCTGTATCTGGGCTCACTCAAGCGCCTGCTGCGGGTGAATGCTGAGCATTCTACCGCTGCGGGCATGCTCGGCTCAACAATGAGTCTGGCAGCGGTACTGGGAGCCCTGCTCGAGAGCGTATCCGGTCTCTACGGCTACCGGACTGTAATGTTCGTAGCAGCGGGGTTTGCGCTGGCAGGCACTGGCCTCTTCTGGTCGCGCGACTAGAGGGAGAGCAGAAGCACCGCCAGGGCAGCACAACCAACACCGGCGATATGCTTCCAACTCAGAGGCTCGCCCAGCAGCAGATAGCCGAGTACCGCAGGGATAACAATGTACATCCCGCTGAGCGGCACAACAACCGAAGCCGGACCGCGACACCATCGTAGAATTCCAGTCAGGGGGCAGGACTTGTTACAAGGACCTGCGTCAGTCGGGCGGAGTGGCCTACGCCCCAGACCCGCATACCCTCATCATCGCCGAGGAGGACCGGCTCGAGCGGATGCTGGCGTCGGGCAAGCCTTCTGCGGCGTTGGCGGAACGGCTTCGCCGCGCGGGGCCGACGGCGGAGGTGGTACTCGCTGCTGCACTGGACC
>JBDRUL010000228.1:0-3106 GCA_039801305.1 Caldifarciminota bacterium
CAGATCAAGAAGCAGCAGACCTGACCACCCAACTCAAGAAGGCACAAACCAGCAACAGAGCTATCCGGATTCCCAAAGAAGTATTCCAGACCAGTGGATGGTCAGCTACTGTTCAGAGGCTGATTCAGCTCGCCCTCCGTGAAGACATCGGAACCGGAGATATCACTTCGCGCCTCACAGTTCCCCGCTGGCAGAAAGTCTCTGGAAGACTGATTGCCCGATCGTCGGGCGTGCTGTCCGGCCTAGACATATGCCGTCAGGTATTCCATACAGTGGATTGCCGGATCCAGTTCACCGCCCACTTCTGTGACGGCTGCCGGTATCGTCCCGGTGCGGTGTTGGCACAGGTCTCTGGTCGCGCTCGATCTCTTCTCGCTGCTGAACGCACCGCTCTGAACTTCCTTCAACGGATGTCGGGTATAGCCACAATGACCGCCGACTTTGTTGCCGCAGTCAAAGGTACCGGTGCTGCGATTCTGGATACCAGAAAGACCGTTCCCGGCTGGCGCCTGCTTGACAAGTATGCCGTCCGCTGTGGTGGCGGACAGAACCACCGGCTGGGGCTCTACGACGCCATCCTCATCAAGGATAACCATATTGCGGTGGCCGGCTCCATTAGTGACGCTGTCCGACGCTGCCAGAATCTGGACCTACCGGTTATTGTCGAATGCCACACAGTTGATGACGTACGGGAAGCCATCGCTGCCGGTGTGACGCACATTCTGCTGGACAACATGCCGCTAGCCCGCCTCCGCGCTGCGGTTGCAACAGTACGTGGCAGGGCAAAACTCGAAGCTTCCGGAGGAGTCACTCTTCGCAACGTCAGGGCCGTTGCGGAGACAGGCGTGGACTACATCTCAGTCGGTTCGCTCACTCACTCCGCTCCAGCTGCGGACATCGCATTGGACTTTGAAAGGGTCAGAACCTAGCAACGGACAAAGTACTTTCCGGGCAACTGTCGCACCACTCCCCTGAGCTCCATCTGTAGGAGTAGTCCTAACAGCCTCGGCATCGATACACCCAACGCTTCACAGAGTTCGTCAATGTGTATTGGATCATTGCCGATAAATTCCAGTACTGGTGCCTCTTCGGCAGTCGCGTCGATCTGTTCCTGCGGACACTGGCGAACAGCCACACCAAGGTCTGTGAGAATCTCGTCCGCGCTGGTCAGCGGTTTTGCCCCCTGACGCAGCAATCGGTTGGTCCCCGCACTTTTTGCATCGGTGATGCGACCAGGCACAGAATAAACCTCCCTCCCCTGCTCGAATGCCCAAGCCACTGTATTTAGCACTCCTGAACGCTCCCCAGCTTCAACGGCCACGACCGCCCGTGAGAGGGCAGATACAATCCGGTTGCGCCTTGGAAAATTCAAGGCCATTGGTCCCATCCCGAGCGGAAATTCACTCAGAATCGCGCCATTTGCCACTATCTCCTCGCACAGCCTTCTGTTCTCAGGCGGATAGCACTGGTCAATCCCGCAACCGGTCACGGCTATCGTCCTACCCCCAGCCTCCAGCGCGCCGCGGTGCGCTGCGGTGTCTATCCCCCTTGCCAGTCCGCTTACTATCGTTATCCCTGCACGAGCCATCTCCCGACTGAAGCGCTCGGCTACCTGCCGACCATAGTAAGTTGGCGACCGCGTACCCACTACTGCCACCGCCAGCCTGTCAGTTGGCTTCAGTTCTCCTCGAACAAAAAGCACAGGCGGCATCTGCGGCATGTCGCGCAGATTCGATGGGTACTGTTCGTCCAGACAACTGATCACCTTCACGTCCAGTTGCTCTGCCTTACCGATCAGTGCCTTTAGCTTGTCAGAACGTCGATATGAACCAATGGCATTCACGAGCTCCATATCAATACGCTCAACTTCCAGCAGTTCACCAGCGGTCGCACCAAATATTCTCTCAGGATCACCAAAGCGCTGCAGGAGTCGCCTGAGACGGGCCTCGGTCATTCCCGGAATCGTATACAGATCAAAAAACAGCTCACCGGCAATCGCCATTCTCGCGTCTAGGGTATTGGGGATTGATTCCTAGGGACGATCCTCCCAAAAGGACGCCACCCTGTTCTCCCGCTGAACAACCTCATCCCGATCCCTCCCTGAGAACACGGTCAATGGCTGCCTTCAGTTTATCGATCCCGCTTCCAGTCCGAGCCGATACCCAGAACGACTGGACATCCAGCTTCACGCCTGGACGGCGTAGCGGCAGCAGATCAACCTTGTTCAGTGCGACAAGCCTCGGCCGTTTCAGTATTGACGAGTCGTGTCTTTCGAGCTCGTAGCATACCTGACGATAATCTTGTTCCGGACTCCCTGCAGCTGCATCAACGACGACGATGATCATCCGAGTCCGCTCAATGTGACGGAGAAAACGCAGTCCCAAGCCCTTACCACAATGCGCACCGCTAACAATCCCCGGCATATCTGCCACGGTGAACCGAAAATCGCTTGTAGCAAGCACGCCCAGATTAGGTGTCAGCGTTGTGAACGGATAAGCCGCAATCCTTGGGCGTGCGCTGGTGAGCGTGGCCAGCAGCGAAGACTTGCCGGCATTCGGAAGCCCGACAATACCGACGTCAGCCAGTAGTCTCAGGACCAGCCTGAGTCGCCGCTCCTCGCCCGGCATCCCTGGTTCTGCCCGACGTGGCGCCTGATTGACTGCGGTCGCAAAACGGGCATTCCCGCGCCCTCCCCGTCCACCGGCAGCGACTGTCAGTTCCTGACCCGGTTCAACCAGTTCTCCAAGCTTGTCGTTTGTAGCTGCATCGAACACATCGGTACCAAGAGGAACTCTGAGTCTTATGTCCCTCCCACTGGCACCATGCCTGTTCTTGCCTTTGCCGTGTTCGCCACGTTCTGCAAGGTAGCTACGGCGGTACTCGAAGTCAGCCAAGGTCTGGAGGCGATTGCAGCCCACCAGAATCACCGAACCGCCATCTCCGCCATCTCCGCCGTCAGGCCCTCCTCTGGGGACATACTTCTCCCGGCGGAACGACACGCACCCGTCTCCGCCAGCCCCAGCCCTGACGACTATCTCGACTTCGTCAACAAAGCGCATCAGTACTCAGACAGGAATCACACTTGGGAGCTTCTCTCTTGTCAACC
>JBDRUL010000229.1:0-3106 GCA_039801305.1 Caldifarciminota bacterium
TGTCTGCCGGAGAGGGGTGGTGCCGAACCTCGGCAACCGGCGGTGCACTGCCGGAGTCGGTCGTATACGGGTATGTGCAAGCCACGATCTTGTCTGCTCATAGAGCGCCTGTTTTTCACTGACACGGCGGAACTGATCTTCGGTGATGAGTCCGATCCGCCGGGCAACCGGTGCGAGTCTGATATCGGCGTTGTCTTCACGCAGCAGCAGGCGATACTCAACCCGTGCAGTAAACATCCGGTAGGGCTCATCGGTTCCCCGGGTGACAAGGTCGTCAATCAAGACACCGATGTAGCCGTCAGATCGGCTGAGAACGAACGGCTCCCGGTCGAGAACCCGCAGGGCGGCGTTTGCGCCCGCAACCAGACCCTGCGCCGCGGCCTCTTCGTAGCCGGTGGTGCCGTTTATCTGACCGCAGAAGTAGAGGTTTCTGAAAAGCCTTGTCTCAAGTGTGGGCAGGAGCTGAGTGGGATCAGCGTAGTCGTGTTCGACCGCGTATCCTGGTCGCAGCAGCCGGGCTTTCTCCAATCCAGGGATTGAGTGAACCATCTTCTCCTGTAGTCCAACCGGCAGGCTGGTGGATATACCGTTGGGATAGCATTCGCAGGTACTGGTGCCCTCGGGTTCAATGAAGACCTGGTGCTGGCTCTGGTCGGCAAACTTGACTACCTTGTCTTCTATCGAAGGACAGTACCGGACTCCCCGACCAGTAATGACGCCGGTGTAGAGTGGGGAGTGCTTGAGACCAGAGCGGACTATGCGGTGGGTTTCAGGAGTAGTGTGCGTGATATAGCAGTTGACGATGTTCTTGGGTGTCTGTTCTGTCCAGGTCGAGAATGGCTGCGGTTCAGTGTCGCCCGGCTGTACAGCAAGCCGATCAAGGTTCAGGGTACGCAGGTCAAGACGCGGCGGGGTACCGGTCTTGAAGCGTCCGAGTCGGAATCCGAGCGTCTTGAGGTTCCGGGTGAGCTGGATAGACGGTGATTCGGCAAGTCTGCCAGCCGGAAAGCTCTGCAGTCCGATGTGAATCAGACCGTTCAGAAATGTTCCGGGGGCAAGAACTACTGTGCGGGCAGAGAGCCGCTCACCGGTCTCAGTAACAAGACCCGTTACGGTTCTGCCCCGCGTAAGCAGCTGGGCAGCTGTGGCCTGCCAGAGTTCGAGGTTCGGGGTCTGTTCCAGTTCCTGCCGCATCAGCTCCCGATAGAGCTGGCGATCGACCTGCGCCCTTGACGAACGGACGGCTCTGCCCCGGCTGGTGTTGAGCCGGCGGAAGTGGATACCGGCACGGTCAGCCAGTCGTCCCATCAGTCCGCCCAGAGCGTCAAGCTCGCGCACCAGCTGGCCTTTGCCGATGCCACCGACCGCCGGGTTGCAGGACATTAGCGCGGTTGTGTCAAGGTTCTGAGTCAGGAGCAGAGTGCGGCAGCCGAGCCGGGCAGCGGCATGGGCGGCTTCGCAGCCGGCATGGCCCGCGCCAACGACAATCACGTCGTAGGTCGGTTCCCTCTTCACGACTGAATTGTATGAGTGGGGTCAGAGGAGTCAAACGACTGGTCAGAAGACCAGGTTCATGCTATAATTGTTGTGGGAATAGGGGTGAAGACAAGGAATCAGCTGCTCGTGGTGGTCGGACTTACTGTTCTGATCATGACCGCCAGTGTCCATGAGTGTTCCCGTCTACCCGAGGAGCCCGACATCATCACGAGCGCCAGGATGGTTCTTACACTCTCCGGAGGTCTGTCCGACACAGCGGCTGCTGCTAAAGGATCCGAGACTCGGCGTCAGAGGTTGAGAGAGCTGCTGACGATGTTTGGTACGGACACGGCCGATCTTCTTTCAGACTCTTCGCCGATTGGCCGCTGCCTCTTACGGGAGCAGTATGGCGAATGGGGAGAAGACGATGAGTACTTGGCGCGACTGATGCTTGTGCGCGAGCTGGCGCGGGAGAGTGGGGCGGGGGTCATTCTCATGCACATGAAGGGAGAGCCCCGCACGATGCAGATCGCTCCGCAGTATGACGACGTGGTCGCGGAGGTGCGGGGCTTCCTCGAGCAGCGCGTGCGGGAGGCGCTGGAAGCCGGGCTCGATCCCGACGCGGTGGCCGTGGATCCCGGGATCGGTTTTGGAAAGACCCTTGAGCACAATCTGGAGCTGCTGGTCCGGCTGCCCGAGGCGGTCCCGAGCGATCATCCCATTGTCGTGGGCGTGTCCCGCAAGCGGATGTTGGGGGCGCTGACGGGGCGGGACGTGCATGAGCGGCTGGCCGCGGGCCTCGCGGTCCAGAGCTGGTGCATCTGGCACGGCGCCCATGTGTTGCGCGTCCATGACGTAAAGGACTCTTGCGACGCGGCACGCGTTGCGGATAGATTGCGTCGGGAAGCGCGGCTCCATGGCGTGGTTTAGATCGATCAATTGGCCCGACACGGCGGGCTTGGTGGAAATTCTCCTGCTGGCGATCGGGTTCTATTACGTCATCCGGTTTTTTCGCGGCACGCGCTCCGCCCAGGTGCTCACAGGACTGGCCATTTTTCTCTCGGCGATGATTCTGCTGACGCGGCTGGTGCGCCTCGACACCCTGAGCTGGCTGCTGCAGCGGTTCACGATCTACCTGGCGATTTCCATCGTCATCATATTCCAGCCGGAGATCCGCCGAGCGCTCGCGGAGCTGGGCAAACCCCATCTGTTTTCCCCCAATTCGCCCGAACGGCAGGTCATCCAAGCGGTGGTCCAGGCGGTTTCCATGCTCGCAGAACGGAAAATCGGTGCCCTCATCGCAATCGAGCGCGAGATCGGCACCCGATGGGTTCAGGAAACCGGGAAGATGCTCGACGCCCTGGTATCGCCGGAGTTGCTCGCGACCCTCTTCTTTCCTCACACGCCGCTGCACGATGGGGGGGTGATCATCCGCGGCAACCGAATCGCCGCGGCAGGGTGTATCTTTCCGCTGTCGGCGCGGGAGGATCTGAGCCGCTCGCTGGGCACGCGGCACCGCGCCGCGGTCGGCCTCTCGGAGGAGACGGACGCGGTGGTGGTGGTGGTGTCCGAGGAGACCGGTGCGATCTCGGTGGCCTACCGCGGTCGGCTGAGCCGCGGGTTTGACGAG
>JBDRUL010000230.1:0-3097 GCA_039801305.1 Caldifarciminota bacterium
GCTGACCGTGGAGGCCGGCACGACGCTCAAGCTGCAGCCCCGCGCGGACATCCAGGTCCGGACCAACGGCGCCCTCGCGCTCGCCGGGACGGCCGACGCACCGGTCACCGTCACCAGTGCGAAGGCCACGCCGGCACGAGGAGGCTGGCAGGGAAGCGAGGGCTACGCCGACTCGGTCGGGCCCACCCACGTCTTGACGCCCGCCATCGTCGAGTACGGCGGCGGCGACGGCTATGGCAATATCCGCATCCAGAACGCACTACCTACGGTGACCGGAGATTCTATCGGGCACAGTGCGGCTTACGGCATCCACTTGTCCGGTAGTGAGTATCCTGACCGCGCTGCGCTGCTGGCAAACAACTACTTCTACGACAATGCGAGTGGCGATGTAAATCAGCCCTGAAGTCCGGTCAAGATGCTTTCAGGGGCAGCTCTGCTGCCCCTGTTTCTTCTGGCGGAGTCAGGGCAGTACGAGCAGTTTGCGGGTAGCGGTTCCGCTCTGCTGTAGAAAGTAGACCCCTGCTCTTTGCGGCACGGAGCCGATCCTGCGTCCGGTGGCGTCGTAAAGCCGGTGCCGTGCTGTCGGCAGGGGACATGCGCGCCCAGCTTCATTGGTGACAGCGCTGGCGAAAGTGCCGTGCCGGTAGTAGATATCATAATTGCCACTGCTCCCATCATACCAGACAACATGGATATCCCTGCCCATGACGGCTATAGTGGGCTCGAGGACAATACCGGTGTTGATCGCTATTACCGGTTCAGGAGCAGACCAGTAGCCGGTTGAGTCGCGCTCGCAGTAAAGAAGTTCGCTTGAGGCTAGAGCATCAGTCAGCTGGTTGCGCCAGACTGCGGCTGCCCTGCCCATCCCGAGGTCAGCTATATCCACCTGTTCCTGCTGGAAGCTGGTGATGCCGCCGGGTTCCTCAATTGCCAGCCAGCCGGACGGGGTACGTTGACGGAAAAGGGGTCGCAGATATATCTCCGACTGCCGGCGACCGTGCCAGAGCACTTGGCAGTATCCGCCGTCAGGACTGACTGAAATCGCGGGATTATACTGATCAGGAGCGTTGGGCATATCTGATACATGCTCCACCGGTTGCCACTGACCGCTCACGCGGCGACGACAGAATATCTGGTTATACACGCCCCCGTTGTCTCTGCCTTGCCAGACTACGAAGAGGTTGCCTTCAGCATCATAGCCCAGTGCAGGATAAAAGTGATCGCATAGGGCTGACGTTACCGAAAATAGCTCTGTCCAGCCCGAATCAGGAATCAGCTCGCGCAGGACAATCTGCCACACGGTGCTGGTATCACTATGCCCGTACCAAGCCACTGCTATTCTGGTTGAGCCCGCTAGAGCGGTTATGACCGGATGCCGGCCGACTCGGTCGTTTGGCAGCGGCTGGAACAGAGTTTCGGGCAGCCACAGCCGGCGGGCAGCATCAAAGGGCTTATACCAGATACCGCGGCATGGCCAGGCCTCCATATGCCAGACAAGATGAATATTACCCAGAAGATCGGCGACCACTGCTGCCGGATAGCACTGCTGCGACTGCGATGTCAGACGCTCTTCGGGCAGCCAGACGCGGGTTGGCGCATCATAGCGCCGATACCAGAGCTGATAGGGGACAGTGCGTTGATCCAGCCAGAAGACCCAGACGTTTCCTGCCGGATCGACAGCCATAGACCGCTGCCCTGACGAGCCAAGGAGCTGATATGTCGGATCGGTAGTGAGTCGTACCACGCTGTCCCAGACGACTGCAGCACTGACGGCTCCGGTCATACCGAGAATTGCTAACATACTCCTGCGGCTCACGCTGGCAGCATATGACCAGAATACCGGTATGTCAAGTTCATACTGGAAGTGCGAATACAGGTGCTTTCCGGCGTTGTTGGTTCGCGCGGGAGTGCTGTTAGTTATTGCTGTTCAGAGGGTTGTGTCAAAACCGGGCAATAAAACTCTCCCACCCCCTGGGTGGTCTAGGGGACGGTATGCCTTCGGGTCGGATGGCGGTCGGCGGCTTTGGTTACAGAGAGGGGAGGGGCGGGGCCGATTCCATCACTTGTGGTTAGTGTTCAGGCTGCCAGCGCTGTTTTGGCATTCGGGTCGGGGTTGGCTGTTCCCGCTGCAGCTTTGGGGCTCCCGCTTCTCCGTTCTTTGACAGAAGCTGAGCTAGCATTTCTGCGGGGCAGAGCCAATGGCTCGGTTTTAGTTTCAGCACACCTGCTGTCAGCTATGCCGGGCTCAAGTGCAGGCGGGTCTCAGCTAGGCCTTGTTGACTCCAGCTACCGGCATTGGTAGACTCACGAGTGCACGTGAAGGAAACAGAGTTTTTTCAAAAGAGCCAATTCCCGCTGGGGAACAGATGATTCGCAGCCGCTGCATAAGCATGAAGACAGAGCAGATTCTGCGGATGATGGCAGACGGCAAGACTTACGCTGAGATGCTGCGTTCAGAGCTGAAGGTGACCCGCCAGGATATTGCCGATGCAGCGGCAGAGATCCTGCAGGTGCTCGGTCCGCGGCTGGAGCCGCGGACAAAGCTGGAAGCGATACGGCAGACAGTTCCGCGCGTTTATGCGAAATGGTCAGAGGAGGAGGATAGGCGACTCATAGCGATGTTCCGGCGTAAGCTGCTGGTGGGCGAAATTGCGGCGAAGCTGCAGCGTAGTGAGATGGGTATCAAGGCACGGCTGGTGAAGCTGGGTTTGATGAGCCCTGAGCAGGTGCCGGAGCTGAAAAAGCTGCAGGAGCGAAGACGAAGACGCTGGCTCTGAGCAACCGTACCCTGACACAGCCAGAAGGAGGTAGAGTGAGAGCCGGGGTAATTCTTATGGTGTTGCTGACAGTCACTGCCGTTTCGAGCGAGTTCCTCGGGGTGGTAGACGGAGTGCAACCGGCAGATGTCTTGCCCACGCTGGTGCCGGTTGGCTACACTGCCAAGGGCATACTAGTCGTCGGCAGAGATCTGGCTGCGCTCGAACGGTACAATGGCAAGGTTGTTGATAAGAGTCCGCAAGACTGGGTCTATTATCGAGTGCCGCTGCAGGAGTTGCTGGCAGCCCCTGAAATTGCCGGGTTTGCGACGATCGTCTAC
>JBDRUL010000231.1:0-3088 GCA_039801305.1 Caldifarciminota bacterium
TGCTGCGGCATCAAGACATGACTGAGCTCAACAAGGAGGAGCAATGGCTCAAGTCCCTAAACAACGTATAGTCCTTTACGTCGTGCTTGCTGTCATCGTACTCGGGTTCGGCGTCTGGTTCGTTCTTCAAAGCCAGAAACAGAAGAGAGAAATGTCTGGCATGCGCGTACGGCCACATCAGGTTGCCCGTCTGAGCGAAAGCCTGAGAAGAGAGCTGCGCGCTGCCAGCAGGAAAACCGAAGGCATCGCTGGAGCAGCCGAACTCATCGCCAGTATTGAGGCCGAAATTGCCGAGTTCTCCGCCGCCTACAATGAAACTGACAGCACTCCCTCGGATCAGCTGACCGAGAAACACAAGGAGATCAATTCAAAGCTGCGTGAACTCAGAAAGCTGCGAAAGACGCAACAGTAGATGATATAGCCGGCTTGCAGGCTTTTGGGGCCGCCAGATTGGCCCTTAGAGGCGGCCCCATACTACAAATCAATCGCCTACTCCAAGCACGCGGGAGGCTCAATGACAAAGTCGCGAATAGCAGTCTGGGCGACCGTCGTTCTTATCGCCGCCGGTGCACTGGTACTAATTGCAAAGGTACTTGTGCCTCCAAGAACGCCACCGGTAACTCCTCAGCGAATTGCCCGCGAGACAGAACGCCTTGAACGTGAATTGACGAAACTGCAAACTGAGATTGCCCGTTTACGCGGACAGACAGCAAGCATCGGCTTGGCTGACACCCTGAATCTGGCAGAAAAACTGCTTAACGGCGCTCGCGCTCAGCTGGACACTATCAGGATCGCCACCGACGTTTCGGACGCAAATTCACGGCTTCAGCGGACGCGCCGTGAGCTGATAGCCCGGATCCGTCGGTTACTGAAACTGGCCGCAAAACGCCTGCCACCCCAATTCTAGTAGCAACGGTAACTCAGACGGGGGAATCTCGGCATACCCAGGAGCCGCTCCGTGGCAGTCTCTAAGAATCGATCCAACCAGTAACGTAGCCTAGGTCGTGGTCTGACCATCTTCGGCTCTACGGAAATACCGCACAAGTCAGCGCACAACCGCTTTGCGTCGGTCAATGTCCCCAGAGTATCAACCAGCCCGAGCCCAAGCGCCTGCCGCCCTGTCAGCAGCCGCCCGTCGGCAAGCGTTCGCACGCTATCCAGAGGCAAATCTCGCTCAACGCTCACAACCTCCACAAAGTTCTCATATACATCAGACACGACACCGCCAAGCAATCTCCGGTCTGAATCGGTCATATCCCGGAAAGGAGACCCTACGTCCTTGTTCGCCGCTGACTTGACAACCTCAACCTTCACACCGACTTTATCGAGTAACCCCCGCAGTACTGGCAGCTCCATTATCACACCAATGGAACCAGTCAACGTGGTAGGATTGGCTACAATCACATCTGCTGGGGTTGAAACGTAGTATCCTCCTGATGCTGCGACAGAACCCATCGAAACCACTATCTTCTTTCCACCGTTGCGGATACGCTTCAGCTCTGAGTATATCTCATGCGCTGGGGTAACTACTCCTCCGGGACTCTCAACCCTTAGGAGAATCCCCCTCACCGAAGGATTATTATCCAACTCACGAAGCTGTCTGATCGTTTCGCGCGAGTCTACAATCGTACCCTCTATCTCGAGATAGCCGATTGTCCCGGGCCTAACTTGTGCAGCAAGTCTGACAACAAACACGATAACAACGGTCAACAGGCCAATTCCGCCCAGAATAGTGAACAATATCAGTAACCGACGTATCATTAGATTGGGTGGATGGGCCCTAGTGGACTCGAACCACTGGCCCCTGCGTTATCAGCACAGTGCTCTACCACCTGAGCTAAGGGCCCTACGAGGGGAATCATACGAAACAGCTAGGCTCGGTCAAGATTTTTTCTTCAATCGCCAGCCTTCTTTCGTGTCTTCGATGGAATAACCTAGCCTCTCAATCTGAGCTCGCAAACGGTCTGACTCAATCCAGTTCCGTTCCCTTCTCGCCGCTTGACGCAGCCCAGCAAGCTGCCTTACGTGTTCGGGGATTTCCGGCGGCGACTGCATCACGTCAGCAAGGCCAAACCCCAGAACCCTGTCGAAATCAATGACCGCCTCCAACGCCCTTCGATCCTGGCGCCTGTTTCCTTCATGTACCGTATCCCAGACCACCGCCAGCGCCTGCGGCATGTTAAGGTCGTCCTCGATTGCCATCCAGAACCGGTGCCGGGCGGGGTACGTCCAGTTCTCGTCTTTCTCAACACCCCATTCCCGCGCAACGCGGACGAAATCTACCAACCGGCGGTAAGACTCCTGCGCGCTATTCATAGCCTCATCGGTGAAACTAAGTGGCATACGATATACCGCGGTGTGGCACAGGTATCGGAATGCCATCGGCTCGAAACCCCTCTGCTCCAACTCTGACAAGGTCACTAGGTTGCCCTCTGACTTCCCCATCCGCCGGTAACCAAGCTGCAGGAAGGCGTTATGCATCCAGTACCGCACAACTTCTCTGCCGGTTGCCGCGTAGTTCTGCGCTCTCTCGTTTGTATGGTGTATCGGTATGTGATCAATGCCGCCGGTGTGGATATCAAACTCTTCCCCAAGGTACTTCATGGACATTGCGGAACACTCAAGATGCCAACCCGGAAAGCCCCTACCCCAGGGCGAATCCCACTGCATCAGGTGATTCGGCTGGTTCGTAATCCACAGCGCAAAATCCCATGGCTGCCTCCTCTCAGGATCAACGTCAACCCTTGAACCTGCCCGCTGGGCTTCTAGATTCAACCTGCCAAGGCGCCAGTAGTCGGGATACCTAGCCGTATCGAATATCAGACCCACTTGCGTCCGGTAGGCGAAACCGTTGGCTTCAATACGCCTAACCAAATCAATCATTTCAGCGATGTGCTCGGTAGCCCGACACACGATTGATGGTCGTAGAATATTAAGTTTGGCAGCATCCTTCCAGAAGGCATCTTCATAGAAGCTTGCAATCTCAAGCGGCGCGCGACCGGTAGCCTTTGCCTGCCGATCGAACTTGTCTTCACCTGAGTCGTCGTCAGTTGTCAGGTGGCCGACATCAGTGATATTCATCACGTGA
>JBDRUL010000232.1:0-3081 GCA_039801305.1 Caldifarciminota bacterium
TTCCCCTGGTATGATTGGGACGGAGGATTTCATCTTGTTGCCTGCGTCCTTCCCGTGGTCCACGATACAATGTACATTTTGCCTGCCGAGATCTGGTACTGGAACGGAACAGCCTGGACAGAAGTTCACCGGGCGGGATGTGATCCGGCAAATCTGCAGGCATCAGTTGGCTACAACGCGATCTACGCCTGCCGCCCGACCATCGGCAGTGACGGTGAGGGCAATCTCTGGGTCGCCTGGGAGCAGTTTGACTCGGCGAACGTGGAGCCGGCAACTAATCTGCTGCGCGGTGATGTGTGGCTGGCCGGTTCCAGTGACGGTGGGGCAACCTGGACGGCAAAGCAGATTACCGAGCCTGGTACTTCAGTTTCCCACCGGTTCCCATGCGTGGTGGACGGAGCAGTGGTTATAGACGACGAGAAGTACGTGCCGGTTGTTTACGAGGTTGACCAAGTTGCTGGTTTCGTAGTGCAGGGGCAGGGCCCTGCTACTTCAAACCCGATCTGCGTGCAGTGGGTTCCTGCTGATTCTCTCATAATACCAGGCGTGTCGGAGGAACGTTCGAGAGTTCCTGACAGGCTTGAGCTGTCAGCGACACCTAATCCGTTCAGCGGGAGAACAACCTTGTCTTACGGAGTGCCCAAGGCTGGTAACGTTGTCCTGACGCTTGCTGATGTCTCAGGCCGGCCGATTGGAACGCTGGCTGCCGGCAGGTATGATGCTGGTCGCTACACTGTGAGTCTTGAATCGTCCAACCTCCCGGCTGGGGTTTACTTCTATACTTTGACTACGGAAAGCTCGTCACTCACGAAGAAGCTGACGGTAGCAAGGTAAGTTTCATCACGGCGGGGCGGGCAGATCCTGCCCGCCCCGCTTCCGTCGGGCGTGCTGAGGCATCGGGTCTGCGCATGTGGAGCGCAGCCGGCAACCAGTCCGCGGGGCGCCCGCGGGAAGAGGAGGCTGGCGTAATGGGTACCTCTTTTGGCAAGCTATTCCTATTTGTAGCCCGGGCAGTCAGGGCTTTGTCGCCAGTGGTACTGGCGGTTGCTCTGGTTTCGGTGGTAGGATGCTATACTGAGCAGCCGCGCTGGCCTTGGTCGACGCAGGAGGATACGGTCGCAGCGATTGCCGAGCTAAGTAAATGGCGTCAGGTCTTCGACCCGCGCGGCATTCTAGCAGAGACACTTGAGTTGAATATCAGTGCCGGCTTGTTTTCAGGCGACAGCTCGTCGCCTACTGGCGAGACTCTTTACAAGTTTGCTCACCTGTTGCGCGCGTGGTATGAACCCGGGGATATGATGCACAGTGACGATCTCTGCTTTGGCGTTACCGCTGATAGCGGAGTAAGGACCGATACGTTTTGCCATGTGAGAGCTTACCGCGATTCAATTCCAGAATGTAGGCTTAGCCTACTATATGACAGTTTATGGGTTGTGGGGTACCGTCCCGAGACGATCATCGATACGACGCGTACGCCATGGGATACGACCGTCACATACAAGGTTAACTCGGTCACCAAGAGGGGTTTTGATCAGACGCAGGTATGGACCAAAGTCTTCCATTGGGTGGTAAAGCGGCAGATGTTTATGCGGAAGGTCGATTCGGTGTACGTACTTAAGAGAGTTTCCGGCGCTCGTTCGACAATGCCCTCGGTCGACGAGGCACCGGTGGTCTCGTGGATTGCGATGATGCCACCTGGGCGCTCAGATACATTCAGATACAGCGCTACCCCTGGTGGAAAGCACATCAACAATCTCTGTTCCATAGACTCACTGTATACCCTCAGCGCCGGTGAACGTTTTACGGTTGTTGCCAGCGCTAGGACGCCTGAGGACACGACAACTGACGCGAACCGGTTCTACGTCATATTGAATGGCCGGCGAACGGAGATTACGAAGAACCGCCGCCGGGGCGAAGGTGAGGTTTTTTTTGGCATCGGTGATACCGGGTATCAACACATCTATCTCGAGGTGCTGTCTTGGCGAAACTTATTATATCCTCAGAACGAATACGGGGCAAGTGTATGGGCGATCCCTGTGCGGGTTTCCCCATAGGAGGTGGGGATGAGAACCACGGGTGTTCTTAGATTTGTGCTTGTTTTGGGGATGCTGACAGGCAGTACCTTGCTGGCTGGGCAGACCGGGAGAATACGGGGTCGCATTACCGACGCAGCCACAGGTGAGCCCCTAGTCGGGGTGAACGTCCTAGTCGAGGGGACGATGCTGGGCGCAGCGACTGATTTGAATGGCGAATACCTGATTGCCAACGTGCCGGTCGGCAGGCAGGTGCTGGTCGTGTCATACGTTGGTTATCAGTCACAGCGGCGTCCGGACGTGCTGGTCATGCTGGATCAGACAGTGATAGAAGATTTCTCGATGCGGCAAGGCACGGCTGTTGAGTTGGAAGAGGTTGTAGTGCGCGGACGCAGAGCGGCGATTGTCCGTACGGACCCGACCACGAGTCGCTATATGACGACTGAAGAATTCAGAAAGATGCCGGTCGCGACCTTGGCGGATATCGTCAGACTGCAGGCTGGCGTTGTTACCAGCCCGGCATATGGCCAGCACCTCCGGGGCGGAAGACCTGATGAAGTAATGTACTACGTTGATGGTGTAGCGACTTCTGATCCTCTGTTCGGTTACCAAGCAGCGAGGGTAAATCCTGAAGCAACTGCTGAGGTAGTGGTGATATCAGGTGGGTTTGATGCCGAGTACGGGGAGGCGATGTCGGGCATAGTACAGGTTGTGACTAAGGAAGGCCGGGACTATACGCAGGGGAGACTTAAGTACACGACCGATGAGGTGTTCCCAGCTCCACTCAATTTTGGAGACAACCGTTACGAGGCGTCCGTCGGCGGCCCACTTCGGTTTATTAGTCCTCGTCTGCGGTATTTTCTTTCTGGCGAGCTTTACTTTACAGATGATTACAATCCCATGAGACAGCGGCTTGATCATCAGCAGCGGCAGGACTACAAATTGAGTGGGAAATTGACTCATTCAGTGCCAGTGAATGAGGGAATTAAGCTGACGGCAGACGGATAGGTTGCCCGTGGGCAGTACGGACTATCCCCGTATGACCGCG
>JBDRUL010000233.1:0-3057 GCA_039801305.1 Caldifarciminota bacterium
GCGATACAGTCTGGCACCAGTTGCCGCAAGGCTGCGTGAGTTGCTGCCATTTCCGGTCAACCTCGCCAATGATTGCAAAGGACAGGAGGTACGGTCGCTAATCAATGCCGTAGAGCCTGGGACGGTGGTGCTGCTGGAGAACCTACGGTTCCACGTCGGCGAGGAGAAGAACGACCCGGAATTCTGTCGTGAACTGGCTAGACTTGCCGACCATTATGTGAACGACGCCTTTGGCACCGCCCACCGAACACACGCCTCAGTAGCCGGCTTGCCTCTCCTCTTTGACCAGCCGGCAGCTGGCCTACTAATGGAAAGGGAAATCGGATTCCTGAGCCGAGTGACGCACTCACCTGCCCGACCCTTTGTAGTAATCATTGGCGGCGCCAAGGTATCAGACAAGACAAGAGTCATTACCAACCTACTGCCCCTCTGCGACCGGCTGCTTGTAGGCGGAGGGGCCGCGTTCACGCTTCTCAAAGCACTGGGATTTGACGTCGGCAAGTCATTATGTGAGGAAAACTTATTGTCGGTTGTTACTGCCTTTGTTAACAACCCCAAACTCATCTTACCCCAAGATTGCATCGTAGCGCTGTCTCCGGATGCTAAGCAGCGACCCCGGTCGGTACCAGTCGACTCTATTCCTCCAGACGAAATGGGGTTGGACATAGGTCCCGCAACGGTCAGACAGTTCATCCGAGCGCTAGCCGACGCCAAGACCGTGGTATGGGCGGGGCCATTGGGAATGTTCGAAAAGGAACCTTTTAGTAGTGGAACAGTTGAGGTGGGTCGTGCTCTGGCAGAAGCAACCCGCCGTGGCGCGCTAACAATTGTTGGTGGCGGAGACACGGTGGCTGCAATATCTCAGTTCGGACTCACTGGCAGCATAACTCACGTCTCAACCGGAGGGAGCGCGAGCCTCGCTTTCCTCGAAGGCAAGACACTGCCCGGAGTTGCTCCCCTCTTGAAGAAATGAATCGGATGCGACGCCTTCTGTTCGCGGGTAACTGGAAGATGTACAAGCCGCCTTCAGAGGCAGCCGCATTTGCCGCCATGCTGAAAGAACGTGTACCAGCGATACCCGACCGTGAAGTGGTCGTATTTCCGCCGATGGTTTCGCTTCCAGCAGTCGCAAGTGTACTCGCCGGTTCAACAATAATCTGGGGCGCACAGAATGTCCACTGGGAGCAACAGGGTGCCTTCACCGGCGAGACTTCTCCACTCTTTCTTGTTGACCTCAACTGTCAATATGTACTGGTCGGGCACTCAGAACGCCGGCTGATGTTCGCTGAAGACGACGTCGTTTGCAACCGCAAGATAAGAGCAGCCCAGAAATGTGGCCTAAGACCGATCCTCTGCTGTGGCGAAACCAAAGCTCAGCGCAAAGCCGGTCAAACCTTCGACGTCATCTCTGCCCAACTGCGCGAAGGTTTGACCGGTGCCGAGCTCAACGACCAAATGATTATTGCCTACGAACCGGTCTGGGCTATCGGCACCGGTAGCAACGCCACACCCGCCGAAGCAGCTGAAGTCCATCGTTGGATACGTAGCTGGCTAGGGTCAGCAGGCACCGCTACTCGAATCATCTACGGCGGCAGTGTTAGTCCTGACAACATCGACCTGCTGCTAGCAGAACCGGAGATTGACGGTGTACTTGTCGGCAGTGCAAGCCTAGACGTTAGTTCATTCACAACGATCGTCAGCTCTGTTCGAAAGAAGTGTCATTATTGACACACTCTTGACTTTTTCAGTGGTTTGGATAGTCTGACTTCGAATTACCAGGGAGCGCAATGTATTACCTCTTGATCTTCTTTCACGTACTTGTGGCGGTGTTGTTGATACTGGTTGTCCTCATACAACAACCGCAGAAAGGCGGACTCGGCACGGTTCTGGGGGGTGAGTCCGTGTTCGGTGGTGGGGGCGCTGCACCGTTCATGGCAAAACTCACTTCCGCGCTCGCTATCGCCTTCATGCTAACTTCAATTGGTCTTGTCCTGCTCACCCCCAAACGATCCTCCCCTGAATCCCAAGGCTCGAGAGATATCAAGGTACGTATGTGTACTGTAAAGCAGGAGGCAACCAGTGTACGCAGTAGTTAGAGTTGGGGGTACCCAGCATATTGTCGAAGAAGGACAAATTCTGACTGTCCCTCGCCTTACTGTCGCAGTAGGGAGCACTACGCGTCTCGAGGAAGTTCTGCTTGTCAGAGATAACGGGAACCTGCGCGTAGGCAATCCGACAGTCGCCGGCGCCTGGGTTGAAGCCACCGTAATCGAGCACGGACGAAGTAACAAAGTCACAACCTACAAGTTCATCCGGAGGGAGAACTACCGACGCAAGAAGGGCCACCGCCAGCTGCTGACGAGATTGAAAGTGACGAGCATACGTGTTAGCCCATCACAATAATCGCAGGGAGGCTAAGATGAGGGATAAAGGCCTAAGCCAACTGTTCCTTGCCTTGACCTTGACAACGATACCGTTATGGCTCGCCAGAGCCAATCTACTCGTCAACTCGGACTTCTCTGAATGGGAAAACGACTCTACCCCAGTCGGTTGGACTATTGAATCTCGCACCTATGCTTCGATTTGGCGCGAAGATGGTCAGGGGAATTCTGCTCCGCCCTGCCTCAAAATCATCCGTCTGCAGGCGGGGACTGGAAACAATAAGGGAATTGTTCAGAACTGCCCGGTCATTGCCGGTCAGGACTACACCGTTGCCGTATGGCTGCAGACACCAGCAATGCCTGACACACTTCAGTATGCGTCGGCAAGGATCATCGTCACTTGGCGCAACGCCAATGGCGCTGCTATCGGTTCCACCAGCCCAGCGTACATCCACCAACCGATATGGACAGAACAGCGCTACGTAGCAACCGCACCGAACAATCCCAATGGCGACAGTATCGCCGCCTCTGCCGACATCATCATCCGCTGCTATGGCCGCGCAGGCAGCACACCAGGAGGTATTGTTCTGGTTGATGACGCTTCGTTTGTGCAGGGCGCCGCCGCTGCCGAACCCCGCACCTCATCCGCCGCTGAACAACTCTCGCTGAGAGTGTC
>JBDRUL010000234.1:0-3036 GCA_039801305.1 Caldifarciminota bacterium
AACCCGGGCGTGCCATACAGACATGCACCTGAGAAATATCCGGTCGGGACTGAACCGCGCTGGCTGGTGGTCTTACAACAGCCCGCTGCCGGGCAGGTTGACGACACCCACTGTTCACCGTGAGCGCGGGCGTCAACAACTCCACCAGCTGATCGTGCTCGACGTCGCCAGCCGCCACTACCACACTGCACCCCGTGCCGTAATGCGCCCTGAAGAAATCGAAAAGGTGCGAACGGCTGATCTGGCCCAATGATCCACAGGTGCCCGCAATCGGCCTGCCCATGGGCTGTTCACCGTAGACCGCGCGGAAGAGCAGGTTCACCGCCTGTGCCTCAGGGTCCTCCTCTGTTGCCCGTATCTCCTCAGCGATAACGTTCTTCTCCTTCTCCAGCTCTGCCGGATCGAACCCCGGACGCGAAACTACTTCGGCAAGTAATCTGGTCACGGGCCCGGACTGGTCAGCAGGAAACCGGCCATAGAAGCAGGTTGCCTCCCGGTCAGTGAAGGCGTTCAATTCAGCACCGTGGGACTCGGCAGCAATGCTGATCTCCTTCCCGGACATCGTCTCGGTACCCTTGAATACCATATGCTCGATCAGATGGCAGATACCTTCCTGCCCCTGCGGGTCGTCGCGGCTGCCCAGTGCATAGGAGACACCCAGCGCTATCGATCGCACATGGGGCAGTTTCTCGGTGATAACAACAAGACCACCGGTGCTGCCGGTGGTCTTCAGTGTCTTCGGCTCGTTCACCGCCGCGACGGCCTCCGCCGCCGATCCGAATCCCGGGAATGGCGTTCGCGCTGATGCCCCTGCCGCGCCACACCGGAATCGTCAGAACGCGGGATCTCGCCCCGCTCTTCCATCGCCTTCCGCCGGGACAGGTTCACCCTGCCCTGCTCGTCAATCTCGACCACCTTGACCCAGACCTTATCGCCTACCTTCACCTCATCGGTCACCTGCTCCACCCGACCCGGCGCCAGCTGGGATATGTGTATCAGCCCCTCCTTGCCCGGAAGCACCTCAACAAACGCACCGAAGTTAACTATCCTGGTTACCGTACCGTGATAGAGCTTGCCCACTTCAACCTCGGCCACCAGTGATTCGATCCAGTTCTTGGCGGCTTGCAGCGAATCAGGATTGGTCGCCGCAATCGTAACAGTGCCGTCGTCTTCGATGTCGATGGTCGTGCCTGTCTCCTCAGTAATCTGTCTTATCGTCTTACCGCCGGGTCCGATGACCGTACCGATCTTGTCCTTCGGCACAGTAAGGGAGACGATCCTGGGTGCATATCTGGATATCTCCGGCCGGGGCTTGTCGAGAACCGCATCCATTATGTCAAGCACCCGCAGTCGCGCGTCAGTGGCACGCCGTATACCCTCTGCAAGAACAGAGTAGGGTACCCCCGGCAGCTTCAGGTCAAGCTGAATCGCGGTAATACCCCTCCGGGTACCCGCAACCTTGAAGTCCATGTATCCATAGTGATCCTCGTCGCCAATGATATCTGTCAACAGCCGCCAGGGCGCGCCCCGGCTGATATCGCCGTTGGTCACCAATCCCATCGCCATACCGGCAACCGCCGCCTTCACCGGCACGCCGGCATCCATCAGCGAAAGCGAACCGGCGCAGACCGACGCCATCGAAGAACTGCCGTTCGACTCGAGAATATCCGACACAACCCGCACGGTGTAGGGGAAATCCTCCTCGCGCGGCATGACCGGTGCCAGACTCCGTTCAGCCAGATCCCCGTGACCGATCTCCCGGCGCCCGGGTCCGCGCAGAAACTTGACCTCGCCCACTGAAAATGGCGGAAAGTTGTAGTGCAGCATGAAAGACTTCCGCTCTTCCATCTCCAGCTCGACATCGTCCAGAATCTGCTCGTCGGACTTGGTACCAAGTGTGGTCGCGGCCAGCGACTGTGTCTGCCCACGGGTGAACAGTGCCGAGCCGTGGACTCTGGGCAGAACCCCTACTTCACACTGAATCGGCCGGATCTCGTCCTCGCGCCGACCGTCCAGCCGGACTCCGGTCTTCAGCAGCCGCTCGCGCATATCTTCACCAAACATGATGTCCAGCAGCTCTCTGATCGGACCTTCGGATTCAGGATACTTCTCGGCAAAGTGCTCGATCGTCTTCTGCACGAGTTCAGCTCTTGCGTTACCTCTGGCAAGCTTGTCGGCAATATCATTTGCCGCCCGTACGCTCTCGGCCGCAAAAGACCTGACCTCGGTTTCCATCTCGGCTGGAATCGGTGAACTGTCTGCCGCAAGCTTGGAACGGCCAGCCAGACGCTGCAGCTCCAGCTGCAGTGCCTGTGTCTCCTCTATGACCGGCTTGGCCAGTTCCCAGCCCCGGTCAATATCTTCCGGGCTTACTTCTCTGGCCTGACCGGCAATCGTCATCACTGCTCCGCCAACACCCACGTAGAGCATCCACATGTCGGCTTCATCCTCTTTGCCCATCGGTGGATTGAGCACAAACTCGCCGTCAATCTTGCCGACACGGCAGGCCCCGATCGGTCCGAGAAAAGGTATCTCCGATATCGTCAGCGCTGCGGACGAGGCAATCAAGGCCAGAAACTCGCTCTCGTTGGTCAGGTCTGTCGACATCAGATAGGCGACTATCTGGGTGTCGTTTCTGAACCCGGCCGGGAAGAGCGGACGGATAGGCCGGTCGATCAGCCGGGCAGTGAGTGTCTCCTTGTCACGGGGTCTGCCTTCGCGCTTAAAGAAACCTCCGGGTATCTTGCCGGCAGCATAGGCCAGCTCCCGATAGTCAACTACCAGTGGGAAGTAGTCCTGATACTCAGTCCGTGGCTGCTTTGAATAGACTGCACTGGCCAGAACTACGGTATCACCATAACGTGCCAGCACTCCACCGTCAGCCTGGCGTGCCACCCGGCCGCACTCAAGTGAGAGTGTCCGGCCGCAGATCTCTCTCTCGACGCGTACCAAGGGTTAGCCCCGCAGCCCCAGACTCGTCACCACCTTCTCGTACCTGTCGGCGTGGTGCTTGGACAGATACTGCAGGTGACGACG
>JBDRUL010000235.1:0-3023 GCA_039801305.1 Caldifarciminota bacterium
TTAAGTGAGTTGGGGAAACTGAAGCTCGCCTTCGACCATGCCCGGATACTGGCTGACTATGTGGTAGCCGTCGGTTCAGGTCAACACTCCGCTCATGCCGGGTAGGCATTCATTTGCGAAGCCCACTTACGCAGAGACTCCCGACGTTGCTCGTCTGCTTCTGGAATTGCAAGCGGTCGTCCGCGGCAGTCAATGATTACACCAGATAGACCGCCTTCTGCCGTCGCCTCTAGCTCACGTCCGGATCCTGCTCCCACGTCGAAACCGCGTTCTGGTTCGACAACCACCCTGGCTGATTCGCCTACCGGCAGCGGCAGCACTTGGATATCACCAACCGCTACTCGGGCTTCCATCTGCGCGCTGGTCTTGGTGAACAGTTTCACCTTCACGCATCGCTGACCCGGACGTCCTGATCCTACTGGCGCAATTGCCGTGCCCAAGTGAACGAGGCAGTCCTTCTCGAAAACTTCGTAGGCGGCCTCAGGGTGAACTTCAGTGAGCACACCTAGGTGGGGCATCATGAAGATGGAATCTACTGTCAGACGCGTAATGCCTTCTGGCTGGAATGCGTCAAGCAGCATGAGGGCGGCCTGGGCACGCCGCGGGGCGTGCGATAGTGCTCCGCCGGAGCCAACGATGAGATTCAGTTGCATCATATTGACGAGGGTCTCACCACTAAGTGTCTGGCTGAACGCATCGGAGATGGTGCGTTCCTGCTGAATGCCTTTCAGACCGACAGCCATGGATTTATGATGTTGGAGAGCGAGCCGCAGTGCCTCACGGGCAATCGCCTGTTCGAGTTTGAGGTCTTCAAGCGTGGAAGGGATGGTGGTGGGGCGTATCATCTTGTTACGTATGCGGTTTCGTACTTCCCGCGCAGGTATATCGATAGGCAGCCAGCGCATTATGTTACGTTCTCCGGCTTCGGCCAGTACGTTGGAGATAGAGTAGGACATGCCGAGGTTCGCCGAGACAGTGCGGTTGAATATACCCCGGAAGACACTGAAAACGTCGGTGGTGGCACCGCCGATATCGACGCCGAGTACGGCAATACCCTGGGATTTGCCGATCCGCTCGACAAGAAGCCCGACTGCTCCCGGGGTAGGCATTATGGGTACGTCAGTCCATTCCATCAGCTTGCGGTAACCGGGGGCGTGTGCCATGACGTGTTCCATGAACAGGTCGTGTATCTTGTGTCTGGCTGGACCAAGATTCTCCCGCTCCAGAACCGGGCGGATATTCTCAACGATCACGAGGCTCGATTTGTCCTTGAGTGTAGCCAGGACAAGCTCGCGGGCATCTTTGTTGCCGGCATAGATGACAGGCAGATTGTAGCCGACGCCAAAGCGCGGCTTCGGATCAGCAGCAGCGATGAGTTCGGCAAGTTCGACTATATGTGTGACCGTGCCGCCGTCGACACCACCCGCGAGAAGGATCATATCGGGACGTAGGGTGCGGATCCGTTCGATCTTCTCGTGAGGCAGGCGACCATCATTGGAAGCAATGACATCCATGACAATGGCGCCTGCCCCAAGGGCAGCTCGGGCAGCACTTTCTGCGGTCATTGTCAACACGACGCCGGCAACCATCATCTGCAGTCCGCCTCCGGCAGAGGAGGTCGAAATATAGATATCGCAGCCCTCGTTGTCGGATTGCTTAGGCTTAAAGATTCCGTCTCCACGAACAAGCTTGATGCCGGAGAGTTCCTCGACTTCCATGACGGAGTTGAGTACGCCCTTGGTGACGTCCTCGAAAGGAGCCTCCACAGTTGTAGGTGCTTCACCACGGACTGCTAGCCGGTATTCGGCTCCCCGTTTCTCGATTAGGATAGCCTTTGTGGTTGTGGAGCCGCAGTCAGTTGCGAGGATTCGCGTTATCTTGCCTTTGTCCATGGCGTCTCTGTTCCTCCATCTTCTCAATTGTCTGTATGAGCCGTTCCACGTTTGTCCGGTCTTCCAACAAGGCGGCAATCTCCTCGTACTGAGTGAAAGGGAAAATGGCGGTAACCACCGGCTGGAAAAATATCATCAGTTGCGAGCCAACAAAGGAGAGGGGTTTGTTGGCTTCAAGCATGAGAATCGCAAGGGGGGTGAGCCGCAGGTCAACAGTCTTACGGGCGATCTTGGTGAGAATCTCCTCCCGACGCTCAGCGGGAATGTCGCTGGCAAACATCGGTCAACTCTGCGGATGCGATACGTCGAGCTCGCGGGATGCCCGTGCTTCGTCAAGACGGCGAACAGGAGTATTCATCGGTGCGTTTTGAAGAAGCTCGGGGTTGGTTCTTGCCTCTTCCACAATCTGACGCATGGCGGTTACAAAGGAGTTAAGCGATTCGAGCGACTCGGTTTCGGTGGGTTCTATCATCAGCGCCTCAGGAACGATAAGGGGAAAGTAGATCGTTGGGGCATGGAGACCGTAATCGAGCAGACGTTTTGCCACATCGGTGGCTCTGACGCCATACTGCCGGAGGTTCGCGGCACTGAAGACTACTTCGTGCAGAGGATGGTTCTTGTAGGGTAACTCGTAGTAGTCCTCGAGACAGGCTCGGACATAGTTTGCGTTCAGCACTGCGGTCTCGGCGACGTCTGTGAGCCCGGCTGCTCCCAGCATCCTGATGTAGGCGTATGCTCTTACCAGAACAGCGAACTGACCGTTAGAAGCAAGAACGCGGCCGATGGAAAGAGGACGGTCATAGTCGAGCTGGTACCGATTGTCCGATTCTCTGATTACCGGGACAGGGAGAAATGGTTCGAGTTGTTTCTTGACAGCTACTGGCCCGGCACCAGGACCGCCACCACCGTGCGGGGTCGAGAAGGTCTTATGGAGATTGATGTGCATTAGATCGAAGCCGGCGTCGCCCGGTCGGTGAAGACCGACATAGGCATTCAAATTTGCACCGTCAAGATAGACGAGAGCCCCGCGAGAGTGAACTATATCGCAGATGCGGCGGCAATTGCTCTCGAAAATACCAAGCGTATTGGGATTTGTCAGCATCAGACAGGCGGTGTTTCGAGTACAGACTC
>JBDRUL010000236.1:0-3017 GCA_039801305.1 Caldifarciminota bacterium
TACCTGAATTCCGGAGCCAGAACCCGAAGCCGTGACCGCATATCAAGCTGCACCGGCAGCCCGAAACACAGACAAACCCGGCAGCAAGAAGATGCCGGCAGCAGACTCGCCAGCCGAACCAGACAGAAAGCCGGACAACCCCGCCCTGACCCAGACCATAGGGGGGACTGTACAGGGCACTGTCCCACCCATCTGCCGGCACGTGGCTAATATATTATCCCACAAGTACTTATCAGTATTGCGTTAATTTCGGCTGTTATCGGGGTCTTACTGTTCAGAAAGTCAAACCGGAGGTGAACTGTGATTAGCCGTAACCAGCTCAGCCGTATGCTTTCGAAGAAGGTACGGCAAGCTTTCGAACGGTACGAAGCCAAGACCCGGCCGGCGCGGGTAAGGTCTGTTCTCAACGACATACGCCCAGAGATGTGCAAACGTCTGCAAACGGCAATGGACGAGCTGGCACTGGTTAACATCACGGTAAGGCAGGTATCTGAAGAGTCATCTGCACCAGCCTGCCTGCTCCCGTTTCTGCTGAGTTATGGTCGCTATGTCTACGGCCGCTGGCGCAGACTGAAACCCGGTGCGCTCACCGCCGAGCTGGAAATTACTGATCGAATCTGGCAGCAGCGGGGACTGGAACCGCTCCTGCTCGCGCGGGTGCGGGAACGTGTCCTCACGGCTCTCAAAAGGTTACGTGCACCGGTTTGACAACCACTCTTCAACCGGCAAGAATCTCGGCAAAGCTCCGCTGATGCCCTTCTCTTCTGTATCATGTCCATTCGGATCGGCAACTCAATCTTTTTCAGGCCAACTGGCGGCTGCTGCCCGGTACCGGCACTGATATGAATTCTGATCAACTCCTGTCCGAGACCGACCCTGACCATGATCTGGTCTATGGCTGCATTCAGAACAGACCCGGGGCATTTGATCAGCTCTTCAACAAATACTGGCGACTGGTTCTGCGGCTGGCGCTGGCAAGGCTGCACGACCTGCCCGAAGCCGAAGACGCTGCCATCGAGGTGTTTACCGATGTCTGGCGCGGGCTCAGGCGATTCCGTGGACAGGCAAGGTTCAGCACCTGGCTCTACCGTATTGCGCTCAACCGTATCGCCAAACACGTCCGCACCTGCCAGCGTCGACCCCGGACTGTTCCTATTCAAGCCGCTGCCGACTGTGAAGACGAAAGGTCAGACCCACAAGCCCGGTTCGAAGAACAGCGCCGTGCCGACGAACTCCTGCAGGCGATCGAACGGCTGCACCCAGATCAGCGCGATGCGCTCATACTGCGCCATCTGCTGGAACTCGAACTCGCCGAAGTCGCCCAGATACTCAAGCTCTCGCCGGCTGCTGCCGGAATGAGAGTCAACCGCGCGCTGCAGGCTCTGCGCGAGCAGCTGAAGACCGGAAAGGAGCTGACGTGAAGAGAAACCAGCACCAGATTGACGACGGGCTGAACAACCGCCTTGCCAGCCTGCGCCGGATCCTTTCAGCGCAGGCAGAATGTTCTGACAGCGAGCTTGTCCGAACAGAGCTACGCCGCCGGCTGCAGCAACCTGCCCTGACCGCGGTCTGTCGCCGGCTGGATAGGTTCGAGCGTCTGAACAGCCGGCCCCGTCTCTCTCAGCGCAGCGACATCCTGCTCCTCCTGCTCTATCTCAAAGATCGGCTGGGACGTGCTGCCACCGGCATCTGTGGCATCACCAGAATTCAGAAACTCCTCTTTCTTGCGAGCCACGAGCTCGGCTGTCAGACCGCCATCAGCAAGCCCTACCGCTTCCAGCCTTATCGTCTTGGACCATTCTCCGCCGAAGTCTACGACGATATCGAGGGGCTGGCACAGGCAGGGATCATCTGCCGTCAGAATATCGACCCGTCGGGTATGCCGGTAATCCAGCTCGATGCCGGCATTGCCGCTGGAATCCGCGGGCTCAACCATAACCTTGCCGAGATTGAACGGCTGAACACTCTCTCGACGCAGATCAGCCTTACCGCGCGGGGAGAGCGGTTTGCCCGGGCGCTGGCTGAGTCAGCCCGCCGGAAGAACCCTGCTCTTCTGCCCGCGCTGCAGGCACTCAAGGCTGTCTGGGCTGACCGGCCGCTGGCTGAGCTGCTCACATACGTCTATAAAAGATATCCCGGGTTCACCACCGAATCAGAAATCCTTGACCGGCTGCTGAAGCAAGACTAGGCGGCAGGTATCTCAAACCTGCCTGTTAATTCCGGCCGGCGGCGGGGTCTTACTCTTCAGAACATGGAAATCAGACAACTGCTCACCGAAGCCGGCCGGCTGCAACAGGCAATCTGGCTGGCAGAAGACTGCCGGCGGCTGGCGGTTCAGTCTGGCTGCAACGGTCGGCTGACCGGCGAACTCCGGCTGCTGCGTGACATCCTCTGCCGGACAAGACTGCGTCTGATTCAAGCTGCCCTCATTGAGCTGCTCTGGCAGTTTCAGTCCCTCTCTCCGCCCTCGCCTGAACGTACCCGCGCGCAGGAACTCCTCTGGCTGCTGGCTGCTCTTGCGAAATGACTGGATAGCAGTAAAGGCGGAACCACCGCAGAAAGGAGGTGATGGAAATGTCTGACCCCGCCAAGCGCATAGCCCGGTGGAGCACAAAGTTCAACGCCGAGCGCCTGAAGACCGACATCGAGAACCTGCGTCCGGCAATGCTTGCCTCAGTGCAGGCGGTATTCCCGGAACTGGTGCTGATGGAGTCGCAGGTGAAGCAGGTGTTGGACGGCAAGAACTTGGCGACGATACAGTACCCGCTCTATCTGGCGTTCGGCCGCGAGCTCTGGCGGCTGATACGGCAGCAGGTATCGGGTCCTTCGTTGGCTCGGGAAGCCGCTGTCCTCGTCGACAAGTGGAAGGCGCGCGGACTGAGCCAGGCAGTACTCGAAGCCATCCGCTCTGAGGTGTTCAGCATCTCGCCACCGAGTCCGTAACCCGCAGGCCGGGGCGCGCACTGCGCCCCGGCCATACTCTTCAGAACTCGATGACCATGCCGGCAATCGGCCAG
>JBDRUL010000237.1:0-3011 GCA_039801305.1 Caldifarciminota bacterium
GGTGCTGAAGGTTTTCATGGTGACGCGGACACCGGCGATATATATTCGCAGCATTACGTGAATAGTGCCTCGGCTGTTTCTGTGTGGAAAGTGACAGGGGCTAAAGCGGAAACTCCGCATTTCGGTTGGTCCCTTCTCTAATTGCGAAAGCGGCGATTTGCCACTAAGCGAAGAGCCTGAGTGGATGCGCGCATCCACAAGCAAAGGCACAATAGTTCAACAGGTTGAGATGGTTAGTTAACCACAGGCCGGTCCCGCGGGCACAGGTGGGTGTAGGTGCCGCACTTTGACTCAAAGAGAGAAAGCAACATGAGTGCACAAGTGGGGGGGGTAGACACCACGGGAGTTCGCATGCTCAGAATGGGGAGGACATCCTGTTACGTTAGGCAGTCTGGGTGGTGCCGTTGACCACAACTGCGGCTGGACTATAATCAACACGGCTAGCCGCTGTATCTTCCAGTAGTCGGACGCGCCCCTCTGGCGGTGGCATTGGGCACGCCCTGTGGACAGGAGCGGTTGAGATATGGAGCTTCATAGGAGGGTCTGGTGGTACCTAGGTCATCTGTTCTGGTAGCGCTAACCATTGCGTTCATTCAGGGTTCAACCGCACGTCATTTTGATTTGATGCGGACGGCTGTGAGTGGACGCGAACAGATTAGTATTCTCGAACAAGCTGGCTGCATAGTTAACGGGTTTGACCAGGACGGTATGCTGCTCGTTGAAGTGCCGCGAGAAGAGGTCGATCGACTGCGAGGTGCCGGCTGGAGGCTTGAGATGCTGATGGAGGATGTGACCAGCTTCTACGAGCGCAACGCTCAAGACTACCGGTTCCACACCTATACGCAGATCAAGGATACGTTCATGGAGATGGCACGCAATAATCCGGGTTTTGTAAAGTTTGAGACGCTTGGATTTGCCTCGAATGACAGCCTGCTGTTTGCTTTGAAGATAACTGACAATCCCCTGGTCGAGGAGGACGAGCCTGAGCTCATGTTTGAGGCAGCGATTCACGGGGACGAAAAGTGTGCGACCGAGCCAGTTTTTGAATGGGCGGTGTACCTCGTAAGGAACTACGGGGTTGACCCGTCAGTTACCTACTGGGTGAATACGAGGGAGATATGGGTACAGTGCCCGACCAACCCCTACGGTCATATTGTTGGTCAGCGATACAACCGCAACGGCGTCGACTGCAATCGCGACTATGGCTTCATGTGGTTCTATGAGACAAGCTTTCGTGAGGGGTTCACACAACCTGAGACAAGAGCCCATTTGCGGTTGATGCAACGGAATGCTTTCAACTACTGGTCGTCAGGTCATGGCGGAACCTACTGCATATCGACTCCCTGGAGCTACTCGCCGTTCGGAACGCGGGATTCTATGGAGATTCAGTATCTTGCGCAGCAATATCACAACATTACTGGCTATCCCTATGGTCCCGGTTATCGCGTAATGTATCAAATCAACGGAGCATCCAAGGACTACGCCTACGGCGCGCTGGGCGGTGTCGGTTGGACGATTGAGACCTGTATCTACAAGACACCACCAGTCGAATCACTGCCGCAAATCATTGCTCGTGAACATAATGCAATGAGGATGATAATGGTGAACATCGACCGTGGTGTGCGTGGTATCGTCACTGATTCAATAACAGGAGTGCCAATTCGGGCGCGGGTACGGCCGCTGCCGATTGACTTTCCAAGCTATTGCGATTCGCTCGGCGACTATCATCGGTATCTGCGACCGGGGACATACAGCATTGTGTTTGAGGCAAATGGATACCGGCCGAAGACGGTCAACGGTGTTGTTGTTACCGCTGACACTGTGACTTACTTGGATGTAGAGCTTACTCCTGACCAGTCATTGCCCTTTTCACTTCATCAGTTCGTTACTGGCAGAGGGGTCAGTGATGTGCAGATCTACAGCACTCCGGACTGGGCGTTGGGTCCCCATGACGGACGCCGTTTTTCACTGGGGCGGGGAGGTTTTGCAGTCTACGATTTCGGTACACAGATAATCAACGGACCTGGAGCAGATTTCACTGTTTATGAAGATGATTCTGATCCCGAAGGCTACCGCGTGGACGTCTCTGATAATCCGCTAGGTCCTTGGACGTTCGTTGGTTGGGATACTGGTACCGCCAGTTTTGACTTGGGAACAACTTCAAGCTTCCGTTACATAAAGATCACTGACGATAGCGGGGCAGTATCGGGCGCCGCCGCCGGTTTTGACCTTGATGCCGTCGAAGCTGTAGTAGTAAATATGCCCGCGGTGGTGTATTACGACAAACTTGTGCAGGACTCGCCGCCGGGAGGGAATTCCAACGGCATTCTTGATCCTGGAGAGTGCGCAGGGCTTGTGCTCGGCCTTAAGAACATTGGGAGGCTGCCGGTATACGACCTCGTTGCGCGTCTTTCGACTTCGGATACGATGATCAGCGTTTTGGATTCGCTAGGCTCGTTCGGAACGATAGCACCGGATAGTGTTAGATACTCGCGGACAGACAAGTTTAGGTTGAGCGCCCGACCGAATACGCCGCGCGAGCATCAGGTGGTAATGAAACTGCTAATGTCAGGGAGCGACTATCATGATAGCCTCACGTTCGTTCTCACCGTAGGTGAGCTGCGGATGTGCGATCCGATTCCTGATGGGCCGCGAATACCTCCTCTCTACTGGTGTTATGATGACACCGACACCGGCTATACTCCCTGCCCGGCGTACGATTGGGTTGAGATACGGGGACGTGGCACTCGGCTCACCTTGGGTGACGATCAGACTGTGCAGGTTGACCTTCCCGTGGGTTTTGGTCCTTGGCGGTTCTATGGGCAGCAGTTTACTCAAATATCGATCTGTTCCAATGGTTGGGTTGCCCCTGGCTATACCAATAGTACTACCTATACTCCGATCATGCTGCCTGATGCGGGTGTGCCCGCTGCAGTTTATCTCAACTGGACCGATCTGTATCCTCCGGCTGGGGGTGGCGTGTGGTATTGGTATGACAGCGCTAATCGTCG
>JBDRUL010000238.1:0-3008 GCA_039801305.1 Caldifarciminota bacterium
AACCAAATTGTCCACTCACAGAGCTGTCAAAATGCAATGTTTTTCCCGCTTTATGGGCAATGCTGACTCTTGAGCTGATGTGCGTGCAAAGGTAACTGCCATATGGGTCTCACCTTGTAAAGGAAAGAGGTTTTTGCTCTGCCCAAAGCAGCAGACTAGTTTTGGGTAAAGTGCTTTCCGATCGAAAGAAGAACCACGCTGCTGGTGCCAAACCGGTCAATGCAGAGGAGTTCGCTCTCCTTTCTGCTGAGAAGGTCTTCAGTCATCTGCAAACTTCCTTCTCGGGCCTGACCACAGAGGAGGCGACCCAGCGTTTAGAGACCTACGGCCCCAATGATATTGTCAAGCGACATAAGCGACCAGGCTTTGTTGAGTTTCTGTCTCACTTTAGCAATCCGATGACTGTAATCCTCATGGTCGCAGCTGCTGTCTCCGGTTTTGTTGGAGAGCCGAGTGACTCCATTATTATCTTTGCCATAGTATTGATCAGCGTAACGCTGGACTTCGTCCAGGAGTACCGCGCAGACAGAACTACCGAAGCCTTGCGCAAAAGAGTGGCAACTACTACTACCGTTATCAGAGATGGCGAGAAGCAGGAAATTAACGTTTCTGAGCTTGTTCCCGGCGACGTGATAGTACTTTCCGCGGGAGACCTTGTCCCGGCTGATGCACGACTGGTAACTGCCAAAGACTTTTTTGTCGACCAGTCCGTTCTGACAGGAGAGTCCTTCCCGGTCGAAAAAAATACAGCTCCCATTGATAACGCTGAGGTCAATGATTCAGCAAGGTGGAGCAATTTTGTGTTTATGGGAACATCGGTTACCAACGGAACAGCTACAGCGGTCGTCGTAAGAACTGGCGAGTCCACACAATATGGAGAAATTGCTAGAAAGAGTGCCGAAAGGAAGTCTGAAACAGAATTTGAAAGCGGACTAAAACGGTTTGGCCACCTTATCATGCAGGTGACATTTGTTCTTGTTATCTTCGTGTTCTTTATCAATGCCCTTTTCAAGCGGGGCATCATGGACTCACTCCTGTTCTCGGTAGCTCTGGCAGTAGGGCTGACACCGGAATTGCTGCCGATGATTCTCTCCATCAATCTTGCGAGGGGAGCGTCGGCGATGTCCAAGAAGGGGGTCATAGTTAAACGCCTGGCCGCTATTCAGAACTTTGGTAGCATGGATGTCCTATGTGCCGACAAAACTGGCACGTTGACAGAAAACATGGTCACAGTTATATTGCACGTGGACATAACGGGTAAAGACTCAGAGAAAGTACTTCTTTACTCGGTGATTAACAGCCGGCATCAGACAGGTCTCAGGAGTCCACTAGATGAGGCGATACTCCGGTACAGAGAAGTCAATACCGATCGTTACCAGTTTATTGACGAGGTTCCCTTTGATTTTGTGAGAAGACGTGTTTCGGTAGCCGTCAGTGACGACGAGGGGGTCTTGCTCATCACCAAAGGAGCCCCGGAGGAGATTGCCAAGGTTGTCTCGCACTACGAGCTTGCCGGACAGGTATATGAACTTACGGAGGAAACAGCTCGTAAAATGGAGCAAGAGTATTACGAGTTAAGTGCGCAGGGATACAGAGTACTCGGGGTTGCCTACAGGAGAATAGAGAAGGACCACGTGACTTTCTCCGCCCTTGACGAGAATGGGATGGTCTTCTTGGGGTTTGTCGCCTTTATAGATCCATTGAAAGAGACTGCGAAAGAATCGATCGAGATGCTGAGGAAGACTGGCGTAAAGCTCAAGATATTGACCGGGGACAACGAGCTAGTGGCTAGCCATATTTGCCAGCAGCTTGGCTTACAGGTAAATCAGATCCGCAGGGGCAGAAGGTACGATAAAGCAATAGGCTACTTTACGCGGACGATAGAACTAGAGCCGGTTAACATCGTACCTAGTAGCGAGATTGAGAACATAAATGATGATGCTCTGGCTAGAATTGTGGAAGAGGCTGACATTTTTACCAGGGTAAACCCAGCGCAGAAAAACCGCATTCTCAATGCTCTCAAATCCAACGGCCACGTGGTTGGGTATATCGGAGATGGGGTCAACGACGCTCCATCCATGAAGGTGGCAGATGTTAGCATCTCGGTAGCGAACGCTGTTGATATTGCCAAGGAATCTGCCGACATCATCCTTCTTCAGAACGACCTTAGAGTTGTTGCCGATGGCGTAATCGAGGGCAGAAAAACGTTCGGCAACACCGTGAAATATATCCAGATGGCGATGAGTTCCAATTTCGGGAATATGCTCAGCGCTGCCGGCGCATCACTATTTCTACCATTTCTGCCAATGCTGCCGAAACAATTGCTGCTGAACAACCTGCTTTACTCATTCGCACAGCTTTCATTACCTTACGACAATGTCGACCAGTCCTATGTCCAGCGGCCACAGCGGATTCAGACGTCGCTTATCCGAAACTTCATGCTCTCCTTCGGTCCTGTCAGCTCTATCTTCGACTTTCTGACCTTCTTTGTGTTGCTCGCTGTTTTCAAAGCATCGGCTCCATTGTTTCAAACAGCCTGGTTCGTTGAATCTTTACTGACTCAGACCCTCGTCATCTTTGCAATACGGACAGGTAAGATACCGTTCTGGAAGAGCCAGCCAAGCAGGCTCCTGGTGGTTAATATTGTTGTCATCCTTGCTCTAGCCTTAGCATTGCCTTTTATACCTCTCGGAACTTTTTTCGGCTTTGAATCGTTACAGATAAAGTTCTTGATAATAGTGGCGTTCTTCGTCGTGGCTTACTTGGGGCTGGTGGAGTTGCTAAAGATGTGGTTCTACAAGACATATGCGAGTGCCGCACCACAGAGATAATTGTTTAGGCGCCTATATCAAGCGCTGGCGCCGGAAGTAAAACAACAACGCCCCAGAGATAACTAGCGTCAGCATAAAGAAAGTGATAAAGGCGGTCAAGCTACTAGCCCCCACACTCCCAGCCAGATACATCTTCATGCTGCAAAGTGCCGTTAGCACGATGAAAGGCGCCAATAT
>JBDRUL010000239.1:0-3003 GCA_039801305.1 Caldifarciminota bacterium
TACAAATAGAACCAGTGGCAGCAGTACATCACCGCGCATCCTGTCAGCAAGCGTCGTATCGGTCTGAGTAGTCCGCAGAATGACCGCCGCAAAGAAAACCACTGTCAGGACTTCGACGACTATCTGAACAATTGCCAGATCCGGTGCCTGCACCAGAATGAAGAGAATCGCTACGCTGAATCCGACCAAGCCGAGAGCAACAGCAGCTGCAAGCAGATTTCTGGTCTCCGCAGCGACCAGTGCTGCCGCAAGCATCATCGCCAGCAGCACATAGAGTTCTGACATACCGGTCTACCTCAACACCAAGATCAGATAGAACACAACTGCGCCGGCAAACACCCAGCCAACATAGAGCGGCAGCTTGCCAGTATGCACAGCTGCAATACCTTTCCCCAGAGCCTTCACCAGCCTTGCCACCGCCTCGGCCAGCACATTAAGCACACGGTCAATGCCGTCTCGACAGACAACCGCCAGGGCTGCAGCTGCACCGCGCACCCAGTTGTAGAGATCGAAGGCTCCTCGACCACCGAAGTCGAGCAGCTCGCCTATTATCGGCAGCTGTTTTACTGGCGAATAGAAGGCTGTGCCGACAACCCTGCCCTCCTCATCCTCGGCAATCCTCTCCCCGCCCACGAACGTCCTGCCAGCAGCAGGTCGGGAAACACTCCCGAGAAGGTACACAATCGCGCCGAGTCCCAACGCGGCAAGCCCAAGCAGAGTCGCCAGCACTGGCTGCCACACCCCGGCTAACTGTATCTGACGCAGAACCCCGGCAGGCGCGAGCAGTCCGGGATAGATCAATCCGGAAAGAGGAATACGATACGCAAACACACCAAAGACCACACAGACAAGAGCCAGCAGTAAAGGTGGTAGCCACATCGTAATCGGCACTTCGCGCACCTTCGCCAGCTGGGCAGGACGCTGGCCGAGAAATACTGAGTGCATAAGCTTGAGAAAAGAGGCCAGCGTCAGAACACTGCCAAGCATCGCGCAGATCAGGAAAGCCGGGAACAACCGGTTGCCCTCTCTGCCGATATCAATGACTCCCTGATAGACCATCCACTTCGATACGAAGCCGTTCAGCGGCGGAACACCGCTAATCGCCAGCGCGCAGACCAGGAACGATACGAACGTCAGGGGCATTCGCCCGGCAAGTCCGCCCAGCTTTTCAAGGTCATCATCCCGTGCCCAGTGCTCCACCGAGCCGGCGGTCAGGAATAGCCCTGTCTTATACGTGGCATGATTGAGCATATGGAACAGACCACCGGCAATGCCAACCGGTGTGCCCGTCCCTATCCCCAAGACCATATAGCCCACTTGCGAAACAGCATGGAAAGCAAGCAGCCTCATCACCCTCTTCTGAACCAGCGCCATGGAGACCGCAGCAAGTATGGTTACTGCACCTATGGTCATCAGGGTGTTTCGCAAGACCATACTGCTGGCAATGTTGAACACCCCCAGAGACAACCGGGTCAGCAGATAGATGCCGAGCAGCTTATCAAGCGAAGCCGGTATCAGTGCCATTACCGTAGCAGGGGCCGTGTCAGCAGCAGCAGGAATCCAGCTGTGAAACGGCATCGAACCCGCCTTGGCCAGGGAACCGGCAGCAATCAGCAGAAACGGCAGAATGTGCTTCGCCTCGGTCAGGGACAACGGAACCCTTGGCGCCAGACTGATCGGCCCCGACCACGCCAGGAGCAGTACGACGCCGAGTAGCATGGAGAAGTCGGAAAGCCCGACTACGATCAACGCCCTACTGGCAGACTCGTATGTCTTGCCACGTCCTACCAGCAACAACGCATAGACCAGGACAAGCATGCAACCCCAGAAGAACAGCAGGGTGACGAGATTTGCTGACAGCAACACACCGTTAGTCGCTGCCAGAATCAACATCACATACAGATAGTAACCCCTGACGCCAGAATGGCCGCGCATATAGCGGAACGAGTAGAACAGAATAAGAGCGGCAAAGACAGCTGCAAAAAGCAGAACAAAGCCGGACAGAGCATCAAGCCGCATGGCAAAGCTGACGCCGGCTTCCTCCAGGAAAACCTCCTCAATGACACCACCCCGGGACTGGATGAAAAGCCGGGTCGCGTAGTAAAGAGACGTAACCGCACCAATGAAGCTGAACTCATTGCGCAGTCGAGCTATTAGGTAGCCGAGCAGCCCTGCCGCTGCCGGAGCTATCAGCAGCAGCACAAAAGGGTGCAGGATCACGGCAACCATCCTACCGGCAGACCAAGGGTAATTAGACGAACAGGGATGAACCAGCCGAATCCGCCAAGGACTGTCACCAGAGACATCAACACAACCAGCACAACCCCAATCCGGCTGGTCCGAGCCGCCGGCTGCTGACAACCAGTAAGGAAAACGCTGGTGTAGAACCTTACCATATAAAGCAGCGTGAGCAGAGCCGAAACCGCGCCTCCTATGGCCAGCAGAAGATCAGAGCGACCTGCGCCCACAAGCACCCCCAGCTTGGCTGCGAAACCGATGGTAGGCGGCAGGCCGACCACAGAAAAAGTCAGTACCGCAGTCGCCGCCACCAGTGTTGGCGACCGGACTGCTATCTCGCCCGGGGCAACCAATTCGTCTGTCGTGTCATCCTGCACCAGTCCGACTGCATAGAACAGACCTGCCTTAGCCAGAGCATGAGCTGCCATATAGAGAACCGCTCCCAGAATGCCGAAGAAACCGCCAACCGCAAGCCCGAGTAGAACCAGACCAAGCTGACTGACTGTCGAATAGGCAAGAAGCCCCCGCACTGATTTGGTACGCAGTGCGGCTGCGCCCGCCACGAGGCTGGATGTGAGCGCCAGACCGGCTGTAAACTGCAAGAAGCCAGCCGGTGGCACAAATGTGGTACCGAACAGGCGATAGAAAAGCACAGGACCGATGTTTTCGGCGACCCCGGAAAGAAATGCACAAGCAGGTATAGACGCTACTCCGTAAGCACGTGGCCACCAGATGTAGAGTGGAAGTGTTGCTGACGTGGCCAGA
>JBDRUL010000240.1:0-2999 GCA_039801305.1 Caldifarciminota bacterium
GTGCCATCACCGAGTGAATGGGCATGCGGTCAGCTCTGTAGGTGTCTGCCAGAGAGCCGGATAGGACATCAGTTCTGACCTGTTCCCATACATTAAGCAGATCGCCTATCACGCGGTGACGCATCCATGGAGGGGCGGGTTCTGGCATTGCCGTCACAGCAGGACCGAAGAAAAGCAGGGGAATGTTTGTGTTTCTCAAATGGTCAGCGACGCGGCGGGCGGACCGTTCTGCAGCTAGCGGAACATGTGCGAGGATCAGATCTTCGGTTCCGTCAAGGTCGATCGTACAAACACGTTCGTCCAGATACCGCAGATGATCGATTCCGGTGACAAGCGCAGCCAAGCGGCTAATTTCG
This sequence comes from Caldifarciminota bacterium, assembly GCA_039801305.1. Taxonomy (GTDB): domain Bacteria; phylum Hydrothermota; class Tepidihabitantia; order Tepidihabitantales; family Tepidihabitantaceae; genus JBDRUL01. The sequence continues at coordinate 357 of JBDRUL010000240.1, forward strand.
ATGTTGGGAGTCAACAGCAGTCTGGCACCCCGCGGGTTGCCGCCGCTGACGAACCGACGCGGTTCGTCAGCGAGAGCCAACGCAGTGATTCTCACCGATTGACGAGACGACGGATGTCATTGGACAGAGCAAAAGGGATGATTAGACCAATGATAACCCAGCCTAGGTTAGTTACCCAAGTGAGTTCCTTATGGCTTAGTCTCCGCCCCCTCACTTCAGTGAAAAGATCCAAGAGTATGCGTCCCCCATCCATCACCGGTATGGGGAGCATATTGACAACAAAGAGATTGATTGACAGTAGTGCCCAGAGAGCGAAGAAGTACTCAGCACCCCAACTCGCTCCTTCGTATGCGACCTTGGCGACAGTGATCGGTCCGCCAATGGCTCGGGTAGACAGCTTGCCTGTTGCAACCTTTCCCAGGATGAACAACGTCTGTGTAACTATCTGAAAGGTTCGGCGCGAAGCCTCCACAAGAGCCATGAAAAGGGACAGGTTTTTTCTAGGTAAGCGCACCCAGATGCCGATCTGTCCAAAACGCTCGTTCGACATCGGGTCTTTCTCAAGTATTGGGGTAACGGAGTCAGAGTAAGTGATTCCATTACGAAGCCACGAAATCGCAATGCGTTCACCGCCATGCTGAGTCACGATGGCTACAAACTCTTCCCAGCGTGAGACCGGTCGACCGTCGATAGAAACGAGACGGTCGCCGGGACGCAGTCCGAGTCTTGCCGCCGGGCTCCCGCTTCGTACGCGCTCAACAACCGGTACGAGCAAGGGATGAAATTCTGACGATTCCGTAGGTATGAAGTATTGGAGATTGAGTCGCTGCCCTTGTCTCGCAACCGTCAGGTTCACCGGTTGTCCCCGTTTTCTCTCAAGCCGGTCCTCGAGTTGCTCAAAGGTTAGGACTGTGTCACCATCGACCGAGAGAACAGTATCTCCGGTCATCAGTCCTGCGGCTGCGGCGGATGATCCTGACTCGATGTCAACTACTGGCGGCAGGTACTTGATTCCAAACAAGAGGTAGACTGCAAGCATCAGGACGAAACCGAGCACGAGGTTAGAAAGGGGCCCAGCAGCGATTACGCCGACGCGTATCCGAGTTGGCTTGTTGGCATATGAGCCTCCGGTAGTCTCGCCTGTTGCCGAGTCTGCCGTCCCGTCGCCTTCTTCACCTACCATCTTAATAAAGCCACCCAATGGGATCAGAGCTAGACGATACTCGGTTCCTCCCAGTTTTCTTCTCACGAGCACAGGGCCGAACCCGAGCGAAAAGACTTCGACAGTTATGCCAGCAAGTTTGGCAGCGATGAGATGCCCAAACTCGTGGATAGTAATGAGTACGCCGATGAACAGGACAACGAGGGCGGCAGACGAAAGCAAGGTTCTAGTTCCTTCCTACCAGTTCGCGGGCAAATGCGGTCGCTTGGGCTTCAATTCGTCTAAGACGGGCGACCGTAATCCGGGAACTGGCTCTAGCTGTTCTGTTCAGCTTGAACAGAACAGACCTGATTATACGCGGAATTGCTCCGAACTCAATCTGGCCGCTGAGGAATGCCCGAACAGCTACTTCATTTGCCGCGTTGAATATGCAGGGTCCGATCGGGTCTGTCCGCAGAGCCTGATACGCCAATCTGAGACACGGGAATCTGCGCATGTCAGGTTGGTAGAATTCCAAGCACCTGACGGCCGGCAGAGATAGGAACTTGGCCGGCGAGGATAGCCGGGCAGGATACGTCAGACAATACTGGATCGCAAGCCGCATGTCAGGAACTGATAGCTGGGCTATTACCGAACCATCATTGAATTCTACCAGAGCGTGAACGGTCGACTGAGGATGGATTATTGCCTCGACCTGATCGGGCGCAAAGCCGAACAAGTGCACGGTCTCCATAACCTCGAGCCCCTTGTTGGCTAGCGTAGCAGAGTCCACTGTTATCTTCGGACCCATCGACCACGTGGGATGGCACAGTACTTCAGCGACTCTTGCGTCCGGTCTTGAGCCTCGGGACCAGAATGGTCCTCCCGAAGCGGTCAGCAGCACTCGCCTGACTGTCTCAATAGGTCTGTGGTCAAGACACTGGTGGAGTGCCGACAGTTCCGAGTCTATCGGCAGGAGTTCGGCATGACCGTGGCGTGCTGCACGGAGTACCGGTGCGCCGTAGGCGACCAGTATCTCCTTTGTAGCCAGCGCTACCCGCTTGCCGTTGCGCAGCGCAGCCATTACCGACTCTAGTCCTGTGGTGCCGGACATTGCCATTATCAGGATATCGACATCGCGTGAACCGGCGACCTCTGCCAGAATGTCCTGCCCGACCCCGACCTGCATGCGACTGCCCAATCTTCGCCGGACTCCGTCAGCCAGGTCAGGAGCACCGACGAGAAGCCATTTCGGTTGAAACCGCATGGCTTGGTTGCAGAGGATGTCTACAGAACGGTTTGCAGCCAGCGCTACTACTTGGAAGCGGCTACTGAGCCTGGATAGGCAATTGAGGGCAGAACGGCCAATTGAACCCGTTGACCCGAAAACAGCAACCCGCCGTCGTTTCACAGAAGCGCCTCGCAGATTCTGATGTCGTCCCGGGTTGTTACCTTGATATTCCCGGACGTTCCGGGAAGTAGTACCGGTCTGATTCCCATTA
>JBDRUL010000241.1:0-2997 GCA_039801305.1 Caldifarciminota bacterium
CTCTCGACACGTTCAAAGCGCCGTTGGAACTTTCTGTTGGCATCCTTCAGGGCTCCTTCGGCGTCGATCTTGAGGTGGCGGCAGAGATTCACGATTGCAAACAGCAGGTCGCCAAGTTCCTCGTACAGTGAACTCTGTGTTTCGTTGGCACCAGGGTGTCCAGTTCTGCCGCGTGCCTTCCGCCGATGCACAACAGACGCGCGCAGCGCGAGTGTCAGTTCAGTAAATTCCTCCTGAACCTTTTGCAGCACTTCAGAAGGGTTGTTCCAGTCAAATCCTACGCGGTGACACCGTTCTTGTATCAACTGAGCCTGCTGCAAGGCTGGTAGGGCGGCCGGGAGACCGGCCAAGATACTCCTTCGCCTTCCTCGGTCTTTCAGTCGTTCCCAGTTGGCGAGCACCTCGTCAGCATTCTGTACAGAGCGGCTGCCATAGACGTGCGGGTGGCGTTTTCGAAGTTTGGTGGTAGCCCGACGCAGCACATCAGCAAGCCGTACGCCTCGTTTCTGCTCGAGCACAGTTGCGAGAAAGAGCCCTACGAAGAGGTAGTCACCAAGCTCGTCGATCGTGGCTTCTCGGCTTTTTCGTCGGATGGCTTCATCCAGTTCGTAAACTTCGTTGATCAGTAGCGGCCGTGTCGAGGCAACGGTCTGCTGACGGTCCCACGGACAAAGCTTCCGTAGGGTCCTAACTGTTCTCAGGAGTTCGGCAAATGCCTTCGTTTCGCTTGCACAATGGTTGGTTGGCATGCGTGAGTCTAGCGCGGGATTTGTGAGAAGTAAGGCTGCTGTATCTGTATGCGGTTACCATCTCATTTGTTGACATGCACAGGGTCAATTAATAGAATCACCTTGGAGAAGAGGGTTGACTGAGACGCTTCCATCGAACATCGAATTCAAGCCGAGTCGATAGCAATGATAACTAGTCGCAAATACAAGGCTGTCGGACTATTTTCCGGGGGGCTGGACAGCCTTCTTGCGTGTAGGTTGATGAGCGAGCAGAATGCCAGCGTGGTTGCGCTCCACTTCCGGCTCCCCTTTGTGCCTTCAGGGCGCGTTGCACCCAGCGAGCGTTTGCGGAGGCTTGCTGAGACAGCGGGAGCAAGTTTCGTTTCCGTAGAAGTTGATGATGACTATCTCAAGCTTGTTGAATCGCCACCCAATGGCTACTGTGTACATATGGCTCCGTGCGTAGATTGCATGATTTATATGCTTAGCAAAGCTCGGGAACTGGCTCGTGAGATTGGCGCCGAGGTTGTTTTTACTGGCGAAGTGGTGGGGCAGCGCTCACCGGGCCAGAGTAAACGTTCTTTGAGGCTTATTGAGAAAGAAGCTGGACTTACTGGTAGATTGCTGCGTCCGCTTTGCGCAAAACTCTTGGAGCCGACCATTCCCGAACTTTCTGGGATAGTCCGTCGTGAACGGCTGCTGGATTTCTGTGGTCGCGGCAGGCGTCGACAGATACGTTTGGCTCACGAGTTCGCCATAATAGACTACCCTTCCCCCGGCAACGGTTGTCTTCTTTCGGATTTGAGTTTTGCGATCAGGTGTCGTGATGCGATTAGACATGGCGGTCTTTCCCGGGCTGATGTTGAGTTGTTGAAGTGTGGACGTCATTTTAGGTTGGAAAGCGGTGCCAAGGTAGTCGTGGGCAGAAACCAGAGCGAGAATGCCTGCCTCAGGGGGTTAGCAGCTGTGGGTGATCTTCTGTGTTACCCGGAAAGCGCTATGGGGCCCGTAGTGCTCTTACGTGCCAGAAGGATTACAAAGAAGGATACGCTGACTGCTGCCCGCATATGTGCTCGCTACTGCGACGGTCAGCCCGGGCAGGCAGTGAGAGTTGTCTGCGCAGACAAGGTAGTTTCGGTGCGCCCCCTGAGTGAGGATCAAGCTGAGTCGCTGCAAGTGAGGCCGGGATTTGGAAAGCTATCGGTTGAGCTCCGTTCGGAGCAGGAGGCTACAAGTGGCTGAGGATCTTAGAGGACTAGTTGAGCGGATTGTGAGCGAGCAGATAAGGCCCGGTCTGCGATTCGATGGTGGGGATCTCGAGGTCGTGGAAGTACGGCCTGAGGGGACTGTCTATGTGAGACTGAAAGGGCACTGTGCATCCTGCCCGTTCTCGGAGGTGACTTTGACAGCACGTGTGGAGAAGGTTCTGAAGGAGGCCTGTGCTCAGATCAGTCGAGTTTTGGCGGTGGATTGAGTTCTTTCACAGCTTGGTGTCCGCATGTAATTCAATGGTCGGGGATTCCTTCGAAGAATTGGTGTCGATAGGCCATGCTGAGAGGTAGAAGGTAGGTAAGAGTTGAGTAGAAGCCTACTCGTCGGGGACGACGGACCAGACGGTCAAGACAGGCACGGAGCGAGTAGAAATGCTGGCGGATTCTTGCTGGGTCATTAGGCAATAAATCAGGTCGGTACTCTGGGGTTATTAGACGGTGCGTGCCGTCAGGTTCTATCTCTAAGAAACGAGTCAATATGAAGTCAACGTCTGCGTGTAAGAGTATGCGGGCAATCATTTCGTAACCCAACGTCCGGTAGAGGTCGACATTCAGTGTTATTCTAGTGCCAACAAGAATTCGTCGCGATTGGAGCGTCTTAGTGGCGCGGTAGAACTCCCGCACGAGTTTGGGATTAGCGATTGCTTCCTGTAGACGGTCTGAGATGAATGTTTCGTCGAGGAGGACAGATTTTACCCCGACCTTGGCTAGCAGTCTTATGAAATTCGGATGTTCGAACAGTCGGGAGCTTGCAGTCACAAACCAATGCCTGCGATAGTCCCACAGGCGCGTGAATACGTCTGAGTAGAACTCAGGGAAGCGGGCAATATCCTCATCGAGTAACACGACCGTCTTACCTGGTAGCGTAATTACTTCACCTACAATTTCCTCGGGCGAGCGTTGGCGGACAGCATTGCCGTAATAGAGATACTCGGAGCAGAGGGGCTTAACTCGCTCGGGGCATGCGCAGCCGCGGCAGAAGCTTACTGCAAGGTAAT
>JBDRUL010000242.1:0-2995 GCA_039801305.1 Caldifarciminota bacterium
TCATCGAACACAACAAACCGCCAGGGTTGGACATTGTCGGCGGACGGCGCAAGCCGAGCGGCTTCGAGGCAGAGCTCCAGCTTTGTTCTTTCGACCGGTCTGTCTGCGAAACGGCGGACTGAGCAACGTCGTTGACAGAGTTCAAGGAAGTTTGAGCCGGTGTGATCAGCAGCCATCGCCGTCATTCTAGAGGTGTCCGGACAGGTGTCAAACTGACGCCCAGCTTGCCCGCGGGAAGTGCTGGACTATACTGAATCGAGAAACGGCTGCAGGAGGTACGATGGGAACTTTGAGGTGCTGGTTGCTCAGCCTTGTTTCACTTGCCACCGTATATGGCTGGCAGATTGAGAGCGTGGCAGTCCAGAGCCTGGGAGCGCACGGAATGTCTGCTACCGGCATATTCGATATTGACGGCGACAGCATGCCGGAGCTGCTGGTGCCGGGTAATTCTCGATTGTACTGCTTCGACCAGTCGGGCGGTCTGCGCTGGAGTTTTGCGCCAGTGAGTAACTACTTTCCGGCAGTCAGCTCGCCAGTTGCGGCTGACATAGACAGGGACGGAGATGTTGAGATAGTTGTCTCGTCGCCAGCAGCTGTGTATGTGCTGAATCAGAATGGCGATTCAGTCTGGCGCCGAATGCTAGCCGGGCAAGGTGCAGTGCAGAATTGCATATCGTCTGTTGCTCTGGTTGATATCAACAGGGATTCGCTTCTGGAGATACTCTGCTACGAAGTCTATGCCAACCGGCTTCTCTGTTTGAAGCCGCTGAACGGAGATACGATCTGGACCTATGTGCCCGGCGGGAGTCCGATGTTCTCTGTGGGCACTCCCACGGCTGCCGACATCGATCTTGATGGCTGGATCGAGGTAATCGGTCAGGTGGCGTGGAACGGCGGTGGCGGCCAGCTCTACTGCCTTGATGACTCAGGCAGGGAGCTGTGGCACTTCGACACGCCGGGCTCGAGTATCAGCGGTTGGCAGCTTGGTTCGGCAGCGGTGGCGGATGTGAACGGGGATGATTCTCTGGAGGTGATCACGACAGCCAATTACTGGGGTATTGTATGCCTCAGCTGTCGAGGCCGGCAGCTCTGGCGTCGTGCCATATCAGAGCACGCTGCATCCTACGTGGCGGTCGCCGATGTCGATCGAGACGACACGTTAGAGATCGTAGTGGCGCTGGGGCCCAGTATTCGCTGTTTTTCCGCACCTACCGGCAGAGACAAATGGAGCTTCACGGTCGCGACCGGCTACTACATCGTTGCTTCGCCCGGACTCGCCGACCTTGATGGTGATGGTAGACTCGAAGTGCTTTTTGCCGAGGTGAAGCAGAACAACCCGGCTGATACATCACGGCCTGCCTGGGTGTTGAATTGCTACGGTCAGCCGCTCTGGAATGATACTATCGGCACGACGATGGCAGATCCAACTGCTGGTGACGTGGACGGTGACGGCAGGATAGATTTCTTCTTCGGTCCTACGATGCGGCGGGGCAACTGGTGTTGGTACGAGGTCGACACAGCAGTGTCTGCTGGACGCATTTACTGGCCCACGCTCCAGCACGACGTCTGGCGAAGTGGATGGTATGGCTATCGCGGGCCCCAGGTAGCGGTCAGTGAGAAAAGAGCGGGTTCTGACCGTCGCACAAGAGTAGGACCGAATCCGTTCAGTAGTCGCTTGAACACAGATATCTCCACGGCGTCAGAACTGGAGTTCTATGATGCTGCTGGCAGAAGGGTCATGGCGACGCGAGTATCTGGAGCTGCTGTTGTCGATTGTCAGCAGTTGAAGGCAGGTGTCTACTTCTGCCGCCTCGATGGCAGCTGTTCGGCGATGAGAGTCGTCAGGGTCAGATAAAGGGATTTTATCGCAATCCCGGGTTGAGCCTTTGGATCAGCGGGGCAGTCCTCTTGACTTGGAAATGCCTCCGAATATGCTTCACCGGTCAGACAAGTTGGAGCTTTTGCCGAGGTGGCGGAAATGGCAGACGCGCTAGCCTCAGGAGTTAGTGGGGAAACCCATGGGGGTTCAAATCCCCCCCTCGGCCTGTCCCGAAGTGAATCAGGTACTCGGTTGGGAGCTTTGTAGGGTGCGGCTCTGTCAGGAGCTGATCAGTGAGTGGTTGGCGATGCTTGATCTATCGTCGATTATACCCTTATTGAACACCAGCAGACGGGTTGCCAGTTTTCGGGCCAGTGCCCGGTCGTGGGTGGCGAAAAGCAGGGTGCCCGGGAATTGCAGCAGTAACTCTTCCAGTGCGATAATTGAATCAATGTCAAGAAGTTGTGTCGGATTGTCGAGCAATAGAATGTCGCATTCTTGCGTAAGTTGCTGGACATCGGACAAGGGTGTCGCAGGGGACACTGTGGTTGAGGAGTTTGAGTCAGTATTGTCCTCCGAGAGTCCTGTTTCCGGGGTCTTTGTTACTACTTGCGGAACGTAACCCAGCCTGAGTCCGGCAGCAAGTTTGATATTTCCCTTGTCAGGGCTGATTTCACCGGCGATTATCCTCAGCAGTACCGTCTTGCCGCTTCCAGCAGGACCCAGCAACGCTACTCTTTCGCCAAGATGGACACTGAAGGTTACATTATCAAGAAGGGGCCGTCGGGCGAATGATTTGGTGAGTCTGCTGACCTGAACAACTGGGACTTGTTTCCTTTCTGCTGTATCGGTGCTGTTCGAAGACAGGTGTCTGTCCGCATGCCGTACTGCGGTATGCTCTGTTCTGCTGTGCGTCTCTTTACGTTGTATCCGGGACGTCTGATAAATCTTGTGTTGCTGCTCACGCATGCTTAGACGGAGTTGCCGTTCGTAATCTTGGTAGTCTCCTTCAATGGTGCGCAGCCGGGCATCACGGAGTTCGAAGACCCGATTGACTACACTGTCGAGCAGAGCCCGGTCGCGGTCCACCAGCAGAATTGACCCCGGGAAGGCGGCGAGCAGATGTCCAAGCGATTTCCTTTGGACCATATCGAGGTGAGTGGTAGGTTCGTCAAG
>JBDRUL010000243.1:0-2988 GCA_039801305.1 Caldifarciminota bacterium
CTGATCTGGGAGCAGTTGCTATCAAGGCGGCAGTGGAGCGATCCGGGGTGAAGCCGACAGAGATCGACGGCGTGATCATGGGCAATGTCTGTCCAGCGGGTATCGGTCAGGCACCGGCAAGGCAGGCAGCGATTCATGCCTGGCTGTCACCCGGGATTCCGGCACTGACTGTCAACAAGGTCTGCGGTTCAGGAATGATCGCTGTGGCGCTTGCCTGCCAGCAGATCAAGGCGGGTGATGCGAAGCTGGTCGTTGCCGGCGGGCAGGAGTCGATGTCGAACGTACCCTACTATCTGAAGACGCTGCGTGCCGGGAACAAGATGGGCGATGTGAAGCTGCAGGATGGAATGATATACGACGGCATCTGGGACTATTTCGGTGATGTTCATATGGGCGAGCTCGGTGACTTCACCGCCAAGAACTCGAGCATCTCGCGTGAGGAACAGGACAGGTGGGCAGCTGGCAGTCATGCCAAGGCAGTGGCGGCAATCAGGGCAGGCAGGTTCAAGGCCGAGATTGCGCCGGTGAGCATTCCCCAGCGGAAGGGCGAGCCAGTGGTGGTCGATACCGACGAGGGTCCCCGGCCAGACACGACGCTTGAGAAGCTGGCAGCACTGAAACCGGTATTCACCAAGGACGGCACTGTTACGGCGGGAAATGCGTCTTCGATAAACGACGGTGCTGCAGCACTGGTTCTGGCTGATGGCGAGTATGTGAAGGCGAATGGTCTGAAACCGCTGGCGCGGGTTCTGGCTTATGCCACCGGCAGCGTGGAGCCGAAGATGCTGTTCTATGCTCCGATCAAGGCGGTCAGGACGCTGATGAATGTGATGGGCGTTGATATCGGCTACTTTGACCTGATTGAGATCAACGAGGCGTTTGCTGCGCAGACGCTGGCTGACGGCAAAGAGCTCGGCTGGGACTGGGAGCGGGTGAATGTGAACGGCGGAGCAATTGCGCTGGGTCATCCGATCGGCTGCTCTGGTGCGCGCATTGTTGTGTCGCTGGTGCATGCACTCAGGGACCGGGGGAAGAAGACCGGTCTGGCAACAGCCTGTCTGGGTGGAGGCGAGGCTACAGCGATAGCGGTTGAGCTGGTGTAAGCCCGGATGCCAACCGGGGCGGTCAGCTGTTTCGACGCAACAGACCCTGCCGCGACAGTCAGTTTCGGCCGCCGTCTCGGTACGGTTCTGAAACCGGGCGCTGTAGTGGCATTCTACGGCGAACTGGGCGCGGGCAAGACCACGATGATTCGGGGAGTCTGTGCCGGTCTGGGCGTGACCGAAGCAGTGAAGAGCCCGTCCTTTGTGATCGTCACTGAGTACGAGGGCAGGCTACCGGTATACCATATTGACCTGTACCGGCTCTCGGATGAACAGGCGCTCGAACCTATCGGTCTGGAGTCGTATCTCTATGGAAATGGAGTCTGTCTGATCGAATGGGCAGAGCGGGCAGAGCGCCTGCTGCCGGCTGAGACAGTGCGCGTGCGTATGGAGGTGACCGGCGAGAAGAGCCGGCGGATCTGCGTGGAGGGGCTATCCGGCCTGTCTGGCGAGACGTCCGAGTAGGGCGTCGAGGCCGCCGGTAAAGGTCTCTGTCCGCTCAGGCCAGACTACGGTGGCGGTGTTCTTGTCAAGTTTTATCTTCAGGACTCCTGTCCGACGGGCGCGCACGCGTATCAGTGCCACATCGAGCAGAGTCCTGACCGGTTCCGGATAGCGACCGAACCGGTCTACGAGTTCAGTCTTGAAATCTGCCAGTTCCTCTTCGCTCTGGATTCCCAGCAGGCGCTTATAGAGCGCAACACGCTCGTACTGGTCAGCCACATACTCTTTGGGGATGAATGCGTTTACTGCCAATGACAGTTCCGGTTCTGGCGCGATGGGTTCGCCCTTGAGCTTGGCGACCGCCTCCCTGAGCAGCTGGGTATAGAGGCTGAAGCCGATGCGGGCTATGTGGCCATGCTGCTCAGTGCCCAGAAGGTTGCCGACACCGCGTATCTCCATGTCACGCAGTGCCAGCTTGTAGCCGGCACCAAGTTGAGAGTAGGCGAGCAGCGCTGACAGGCGCTTGCGCGCGTCGGGAGTAACATCGTGCCGGTCGGGAACGAGAAAGAGCGCATAGGCCTGTACAGGAGAACGTCCGACTCTGCCCCGCAGCTGGTGCAGGTCGGCAAGACCAAAGCGGTCGGCACGGTTCACGATGATCGTATTCACATTGGGCATGTCCAGACCGGACTCGATGATAGCGGTGGAGAGCAGGATGTCATACTTGCCGGCGGCGAAATCCAGATAGATTTCAGCCAGCCGCCGCTCAGACAGCTGACCGTGAGCAACAGCGATCTTCGCACCGGGTAGCAGCCTACCCAGACGGTCGGCGACCCTGTCGATGCTTGATATCTCGTTGTGAACAAAGAAGACCTGCCCGCCACGGTTCAATTCGCGGCAAACGTAGTCACGGATGAGGCTGTCGTTCCAGTGGGCAACTTCGGTGACGATTTCGCGTCTGCCCGGCGGGGGCGTATGAATCGCCGAGATGTCGCGCAGACCAGCCAAGGCAATGTACAGAGTGCGGGGGATGGGAGTTGCGCTTAAGGTTAGCACATCGACGCCGGCCTTCAGTGCCCGTAGCGACTCCTTCTGGCGGACGCCGAAGCGCTGCTCCTCGTCGACGATCAGCAGCCCGAGATCGCGAAACCGGACGCGGGGACTGAGCAGTACGTGTGTGCCGATGACGATATCGATAGTACCATTGGCAACTGCCGCCAGTGTTTTCTGCATCTCTTTCCTGGGAACAAAGCGGGAGAGCATGCCGACGCGCAGAGGGAACGGCGCTAGGCGTTCACGGAAGACTTTGAAGTGCTGAAAGGCAAGTATCGTGGTTGGACACAACAGAGCCACCTGTCTCGCGCTCATCGCTGCCTTGAATGCGGCGCGCAGAGCGATTTCGGTCTTGCCAAAGCCGACATCGCCGCAGACGAGCCTGTCC
>JBDRUL010000244.1:0-1422 GCA_039801305.1 Caldifarciminota bacterium
GGTTCACCAATCCAGACCAGATGAAGTCTTCCGTCGGCATCTGCAGTTACCGAAGTCGCCGGTTCCCAGTTTCGGAAAAGAGCCACACAAGTATCCCGCCCCCAGCCCGCCCTTGACCTGGACCGCCACAGGATTCTTGGCTCTGCTGCCCATACCACATGCCACAGTGAATCAGAAGACCTCGCTGCACAGGGTGCTCGGGACCCCACACTTTCACAGACAACCTCTGCCTCCTGCCAGACCCCAGAAATCCGGAGTCGGGCAAAGACTACCGGTCCTGTCAGCTGGTCCTTCCAGACAACCATGAGATCACCGTTACCGGCTGCAGCAATGGACGGACGCCCCAGACCCGTACTGCTGTGGGCAATGCCTATTGAGTCATGGTTCTGCCAGCCCTGAATGTCATGTTTGACATAGCAGATGCAGGCGGAGAAACCGCTGCCCCTGAGCCAGACAAGGTGCTGAGTTCCGGCAGCGTCGCACGCGATCGAAAGCGAACTGTCTCCTCTGAACACCGGCAGGGGTTCATGAACAACCCAAAGTCGACTGAGTCGTTCGCGGGTGGCAAGCCGAAGGCTCTCTCCGCTTGTCCATGCCACGTGCAGATTGCCAGCCGAATCCAGGGCAAGACAAGGATCGGTAGCTGGCGCCGTATCACTTGACAGAACCACCGTATCACGCCAGCGTAGGGAGTCAATAGGACAACACATATACCAGACCTGAAACCTGTCGCCAACCTGACCCCGCCAGACGACATGGATCACATCTGACTGGTCACAAACGACCGCTCTGGAATTACTGGCACAGGTCAGATCGATCCTGTCAGGTCTGTTTGTTATTGACTCGACAGCCTGCCAGCCGCCATTCACACTGGTCAGGATGAGCAGAAGAGAAACTGTCGTGCGGGCAATCATAGGCCAGCTACCCTACTATGCTGGGGTACTGACAGCTGTCAAGCCCGACGGGTTACTGGTTGACAATTCCTGCTCCCGGACTACACTACCAACTGCGTGTGGGCACGCTGTTGGTCTTAAGCCGCATGTGCCCGAAGGAGCCGGTCTGGGTCTAACTGGTCTGAAGTGTGGAGACACATGAAGAAAGACACGATCGCCGCTGAGTCGTCTCAAATTGACTCTCTCCTGGTGGGACGAGCTTTCCTGGATTTGCTCCAGGAAGGAATCTGGATTGCTGACAGCGAGGAACGGATAGTTCTGGTCAACCGCGCATTTCTGCGACTGGTTGCCTGCAATTCCCCTGAGGCGATTCTGGGAAAACTCTGGCGTGAGCTGATCCCCCCAGCTGAGTACGGCCGGCTTGCCCGCGGGCGTCCTTCTGACGACATTTACATCAGCGGGAATGCCCACATTGCTCTTCGTGACGGACACACGGTGCCGGTTTCAATCGTAGTGATGCGACGCACGC
>JBDRUL010000244.1:1432-2973 GCA_039801305.1 Caldifarciminota bacterium
TTCAGAACCGCACCTACTACATCGGCACGGTTGTTGAGAGCCGTGCAGCCAGCACATCCCAGTGTCTCAGCGAAGCGACCAGCCGCCAGGTAATGGAAAACTCTTTGGACGGAATCTGCATAATTGACAACCGGCAGATAGTGTACGTCAACCACCGTCTGGAAGAGCTCACCGGTTACAGCTCTCCCCAGCTGGGGCGTCTGACCCTTGACCGCCTTCTTCGTCCGCGGGACAGACGTACCATCAGCCAGATTCTTGCCGAGCCGCACCGGCTGCTGGTTCCTGTACACCACGAGGTGGTAATCGTCAATCGTGCGGGACAGGAAGTCAACTGTGAGTTGCGCATCGTACCCGCCGAGGCTGATAACCGTCCTGTTCTCATATGCTACATACGTGACATCTCCCAGCTGCGCAGGGCGGAGCGTGTGCGCGCAGATTTCATTGCAATGGTCTCGCATGACCTCCGCACGCCACTGGCCACGATCAAGGAATCAATTGCTCTGCTTGCCGAAACCGCTGCCAGTTCACTGGACAATCGTCAGCGCCGCTACCTGAGCATCGCCAGAGAGGAGATGGACCGTCTTAATCGCATGATTGACAACCTGATAGAGGTATCGCGCATGGAATCCGGTAAGATCAATCTACACTTGGAGACAGTTGACTTGGCCAGACTTATCTCAGTAGCGGTGGAGAGTCTGTCACTCTTTGTCAGCAAGAAAGGGCTCACCATCGAACAAAGCCTCCCCCCCCGCCTGCCGGCGATTCTTGCCGATTCGGACAGACTCCTGCGAGTACTGAACAACCTGCTCGACAACGCAATAAAATATTCTCCAGCAGGTGGCAAGATAATGATCGAAGCTCGTACAGTCGAGCCGGGCTCACCCTTGCTGACGGAACCGGGGATTCTTGCCGATACCCCATACGTTCAGGTAACCGTTACAGACCAAGGTCCCGGAATTCCGGCAGAGTTCCTCGACCGAATTTTCGGCAAGTTCGAGCGGGTTGACCCGCATGGTCCGGGCATCGGGCTCGGTCTTGCAATTGTGCGCTCGATCGTGGAACTCCACCACGGCAGAGTCTGGGCACGCAGCGTGCTTGGCGAAGGTTCAAGCTTCAGCTTCATCCTGCCGGTAAAGGAGGACAGTTGACAACCAAAGGTCGTATCCTGCTGGTCGAAGACGAAACGAATCTGCGAGAACTGGTGAAAGCCAGGCTTGAGCAGAATGGCTACGAAGTACTGACAGCGGCCGACGGCTACGAAGCTCTGGCACGTGTGCGTGACGACCATCCAGATCTGTTGATTCTCGACCTGATGATACCGAAAATGGACGGTTATACCGTCTGCCGGATGCTTCGGTTCAGCCGCAGCGAACCCCTGCCCATAATCATGTTCACCGCCCGTTCCTCCCCGGACGACATCAGACGCGGTCTCGATGCCGGAGCAGACGCGTACGTGGTCAAACCGTTTGAACCTTCTGCTCTCCTCGGCAAGGTCGAGGAGCTGATAGCGGCACGACGAGCGGAACAGGAGAAGCAGGCTC
>JBDRUL010000245.1:0-2077 GCA_039801305.1 Caldifarciminota bacterium
GGCCGCCGGGCTTCCCCGCGGAATCTTCAGACTGAACGAAGACCTGCTGCCCGTAGAAAGAGAACTCACGACCCTGTTGCTCTGGCTGGCGCTTGCCGCCTTCGCTAGCGAACTGCTGCTGCTGGCGTTCTGAGGCTAGATGGCAAGACCGGTGTGCAGGTAGTTGACATACCGGCGGAAGACCGTCTCATCCTCCAGAATCGACACCCGTGAGACCACTGCGTTCGGACCGTCAACGATGATTTTCAACCCGTATGCCTGATGCCCGGGCTCGCGCACTGTGAAGCCGGTATCATATACCTCTTCGGCTTTCGCATAGCCGCGACCGGTCACCTTCTCCATGAACCATGCCAGATTGTCAGCCAGCGCACTCAGCGCCTGTGTCGGCATGCATCCCGGCCGAAGCGGAATCAGAATAACCTCGCCCTGATGTGCACGCGCATCAACCACCTCTGCCCGGTCAACATCAAAGAAGGGTCTCAGATCGTCCGGCGACGGCTGCTTCATCCCGGCTGGAATTTATACGGATTCAGACCGCTTGTCAAGCCTCAGCCGGCGACTGACCGCAGAGATGGGCATAGACCCTGGCATTACCGACCATATTCGCAATGACGCAGTACTCGTTCGGACGGTGCGCCTGACCCTCGTTCCTGCCCCAGACCACTGCCGGAATGCCCAGGCGCCGGAAGAAAGCCGCCACGGTACCACCGCCGATCCCCTTCGGCTCAGGCTCCACCCCATACACCTGCCTCACCGCCTGCGCCAGCATTCTCACCACCGGTGCATCTGCTGGAGTAGGTGGTGCGGCCTGGGCAAACTGCTCGGTCTCGACCTTCACCTTTACGCCGTAATCGCTGGCAACACCTGCAGCAATCCGCTCCACTTCGGCCAGCACATCCTCAAGCCGGTACTCAGGCAACATCCGGCAGTCGAAGTAGAAGACGTCTTCGCCCGGAATCGTGTTCACATTCGGCACATTCGCTTCCTTCTTGGTCGGCTCCATCGTCGAACAGGGCGGTGAGAAGAGCGGATCCTGCGCCTGATACTTCTCATGCAGCATCCTGTCCAGCCGTACCAGCAGATTTGCACCTGCCCGATGGGCATTATTCCCGTGATTGGGAGTTGAGCCGTGCGACTGCTGACCAGTGGTCGTGAACTTCAGCCATAGTATCGACTTCTCCGCAATCTCAAGCAGACTACCGGTCTCATTGCCCGCATCCGGTACCACTACCAGATCACCGGGCTGGCAGAGCCGGTGATTCTTCAGCACCCAGTCGGCACCGAACCCGGAACCGGTCTCCTCATCAGCAACCAGCATCAGCGCCAGATCCAGCTCCGGCAACAGCTGCAGATCGAGCAGCGCCCTGACTGCAAAGATCGACGCCACCATCTCCTGCTGGTTGTCCTCTGTTCCTCTGCCAAAGATCTTGCCATCTTCAACCCATGCTGCGAACGGATCATGGCGCCAAAGCTCAGGGGGCCCTGCCGGCACAATATCCATATGGGTCATTATCCAGAGCGTGCGGCCGCCGGTACTCTTTCCCTTGAGCCTTGCCACCAGATTCGGTCGGTATCCGCACGGTGCTGACGGATCTGGTGCCCGATACTCGCTGACCGCCAGTCCCCAGCTCTCCAGCAGATTCTTCAGAAAGTCAGACTTATCCTTCTCACCGGTACCGCCGGACCTCGGACTGATTGCCGGCAACGCCACCAGCCGTTTCTGCAGCTCAACCATCTGCGGCTCAAGCTCATCCAGCCGCTGGCAGATTCGTGCAAATATCTCCTGGCTCCACATTACTGTTCCTTTCCGCTTATGGGTGGAGTATAGAGCTGCGTATCAGCAGGTCAAACCCGGCGGCTCACCGATCCCTGCCTGCTGTTCACCGTTCACTGTTCACTATTCTCCGCTCCCAGTGGCAGCGCAAAAGAGAAGACCGAACCTCTGCCCGGCTGGCTCTCAACCCATATTCTGCCCCGGTGAGCCTCGACAATTTTACGGCAGATAGCCAAACCGAGCCCGGTGCTGCGCTCGCCGGCAGTGCAGACCGCGCTTCCCCGCTGGAACGGTTTGAACAGC
>JBDRUL010000245.1:2087-2969 GCA_039801305.1 Caldifarciminota bacterium
CTCGAAGATCCGCTCGGCCAGGTCTGAGGGAATCCCGGGGCCGTTGTCCGCCACTGCAATCACGACGCTGCCATTATCTGTTCTGGCGCTTACCGACACCACCGAACCCGGTTTCGAAAACTTGACCGCATTACCGATCAGGTTATTGAGTACCCGCTCAATCCTTGCCGGATCGACTCTGACCTCTGGGATTCCGCCATTGGGGTTTAGCCGGACGTCAATGCCTTTGGTTGCGGCAATCAGCCGGTTCTGTCCCACGTTGGCAGACAGCAGTGCACCAAGGTCAACGCTCTGCAACCGCAGCTCGAACTCTCCGGACTCGATGTGGGCAAAGTCGAGCAGGTCATCAATCAACCTGACCATGAACTCGCTGTTGGCGCTGATACGCTTCAAAAACTCCTTCTTCTTCTCCGGGCTCAGCCGCTCGGCAGCATCGCTCAAAAGAAAATCACTGGCGGTCAGAATCACGGCCAGGGGATTACGCAGGTCGTGCGCCGCCATTCCCAGAAACCGGTTCTTGAGCTCGTTCAGCCGCTCCAGCTCCCGGCAGTTGCGCTCAAGTTGCAGCTCATAACGCTGCCGCTCCACTGCGTAGCGCATGGTGCGCACCAGCAGCTGACTGTCAAACCTGCCTTTGACTAGATAGTCCTGTGCACCGTGACTGAGCACGGTGGTAGCCATCTGCTCATCATCAAGACCGGTCATCACCACCACCGGCTTTGCCGGTGCTGCGGCCCTTGTCTTCCTCACTGTCTCTATCCCAGATGAATCGGGCAGCGACAGATCGAGCAGAATGCAGTCGCACTCCTGTCCGGCAAGCCAGTCCAGCGCCGAACCTAGACGCTCATGATGGCACACCTGCCAGTCACCGGCTCGGGCCTC
>JBDRUL010000246.1:0-2968 GCA_039801305.1 Caldifarciminota bacterium
CTACTTCTGCTATCCCCTGACACCGCAGTCTGAGGTCGCCGAGTACCTCTCTTGGCGTATGCCTGAAGTGGGAGGGGTGTTTCTGCAGGCCGAGAGCGAGGTAGCGGTTTCCAACATGCTTTATGGTGCAGCCGGCGCGGGTGCACGGGCTTGGACTACATCTTCGAGCCCGGGTATAAGTCTGATGATGGAGGCGTTGTCATACATAGCAGCAGCCGAGCTGCCGGCAGTGGTCGTCAACATCGTCCGCACCGGTCCGGGGCTGGGTGGCATACTACCTTCACAGGGAGACTACAATCAGGCAGTCAAGAGTGGTGGTCATGGGGACTACCGATGCCTAGTCCTGGCGCCATCTTCAGTTCAGGAGGCAGCAGATATGATGCCGCTGGCATTTGATCGGGCGGATCGCTACCGGAATCCGGTAATAGTCATTGGCGATGGAATGATCGGTCAGATGATGGAGCCGGTTGAGTTTCGTGACTGGGAGTTTCCACCTCTGCCGCCCAAGGACTGGGCTACCACCGGTTGCAAGGGTAGAAAACCGAATGTGGTCAACTCGCTCTTTCTGGATCCGAAGGTAGAGGAGCAGGTGAACAGAAGGCTGGGGGCAAAGTACGAACAGATGAAACGTACTGAAGTCCGGTTTGAGGAGTACAGGACTGACCAGCCATACCGGGTTCTCCTGGTCGCATACGGCACAACGGCACGGGTCTGCAAGACGGCAATCCAGCGGTTGAGTGAAACCGGTATTCAGGTAGCACTGCTGCGTCCCATCACTCTCTTCCCATTTCCGGAAGAGAGAATCTATGAGCTTTCGCGGCAGGCAGAGTTCGTGATGTCGGTCGAGATGAGTATGGGGCAGATGGTTGAAGACGTGCGCCTAGCGGTCGGCCGCGACCGGCCGGTCTACTTCTTTGGCCGGCAGGGCGGTATCGTTCCTTCGCCAGAAGAGGTTGCTGATGCGGTGAGGTCGCACCTTGGCCAGGGGACAGGGGCATAGTGATGAAGGTACTTTTCAAGCGGCCTGATTCCCTGGCTGATGTTCCTACCCACTACTGTCCCGGTTGCACGCATGGCGTTATTCATCGTCTGATTGCCGAGGTGATTGATGAGCTGGGTCTGCGGGAGAGGACGGTTGGAATTGCACCGGTCGGCTGCTCGGTACTGGCTTTCAACTACTTCAATTTTGACTTTCAGCAGGCTGCTCATGGTCGGGCACCGGCAGTGGCAACCGGTATCAAACGGGCCAGACCCGATCTGATAGTTTTTGCCTATCAGGGCGACGGTGATCTGGCTTCCATCGGCATGGCTGAGATAATCCATGCAGCAAATCGGGGTGAAAAGTTTACTGTTGTGTTTGTGAATAATGCGATATACGGTATGACCGGTGGTCAGATGGCACCGACCACGATGCCGGGTCAGGTCACGACCACAACACCGCGCGGCCGGGACGTGAACGAAGTAGGCTATCCGGTGAGGATGTGCGAGCTGCTGGCGAGTCTGCGTACTCCGGCTTTCGTTGAGCGGGTGGCGGTGCATACTCCTCAACATGTCGTGAAGGCACGTCGAGCAATCAGGAAGGCTTTTGAGCTGCAACGGGACGGTCGGTGTTTTTCCTTTGTCGAATGTCTTTCCACCTGTCCGACCAACTGGGGAGTAACTCCGCTGGAGGCAGTCAGCTGGCTGGAGAAGAATATGGTTCCGTATTATCCGGTTCAGAATTTCAAGACCTGTGAGGAGCAGGAGGCAAAGGGCTCTACAGATGCAGGTTGAGGCGGTCTTCGCCGGTTTTGGTGGCCAGGGCGTGTTGCTTGCCGGCAAGTTGCTGGCAGAGGTGGCGATGACCATGGGGAAAGAGGTCGTCTGGCTGCCATCATACGGGCCGGAGATGAGAGGTGGTACTGCCAATTGTACCGTGATAGTTGCCGATGAGCCGATTGCCTCGCCAATCGTTTCCAATCCACGGGACGCCGTTGTGATGAACCGCCCTTCTTTTGAGAAGTTCTGCCGGCTGCAGCGGCCGGGCGGGTTTGCGGTGATTAACTCCTCGCTGATCAATGTCAAACTGGAGCGCACCGATCTGAAGCAGATTGAGGTGCCGGCAAATCAGATTGCCATTGCCAACGGCTCTGCCCGCTCGGCAAATATGGTGATGCTGGGCGCCTATGTCGGCGCCACCGGTATCGTTTCGTTTGACGACCTGATTGAACAGGCGAAGCACGAGTTTGCGAAAAGACCAAAGCTGCTGCCAGTGAATCTGAAGTGTCTGGAGGACGGTTATCAGCTTGGTCGTTCGGCAGCAGCCTGAAGTCGGGTTCTGATTCCGGAGGTAGCTGTGAAAGTCGTCTGCGGAACCGCGCTGGGTTGTCTTGCCGCTCCTGCAGCACCTGATTTCACCGCCGCGGTCAGGACTGCCCAGCCGGGTGTGGTCAATATCCTCAGTGAGCGCGTTGTCGCCCGGCGGAGTACACCTGATGACAGCAGCCCGGTGTTTGCCTCCCGGCGGAATTTGGGCAGCGGATTTCTGCTTGACCGTCAGGGGCACATTCTGACCTGTGACCATGTCGTTGCCGGTTCTGATGAGCTGACAGTGGAGTTTGCTGACGGTGCCAGATACACCACACCGGTTGTGGAGATTGTGGGTAGAGACCCGGTTACAGATCTGGCGGTGCTCAAGGTGAAGGCTGACCGTGAGTTTGCCGCGGTGCAGCTCGGCAATTCGGATTCACTGCGGGTAGGCCAATGGGTGATCGCCATCGGCAATCCCTTTGGTCTAGAGAACAGCGCCTGTGCCGGCATTGTCAGCGGGCTGTCGCGCTGGGGTCTGGCGAAGTCGTCGGGCCCTGACTTTCAGGACTTCATTCAAACCGATGCGCTGATCAATCCCGGGAATTCAGGGGGACCGCTGGTCGATACTGCCGGCCGGGTTGTCGGCGTCTGCAGTTTTGTCAAGACCGCGTGTCATGCC
>JBDRUL010000247.1:0-2960 GCA_039801305.1 Caldifarciminota bacterium
GATAGCTGAGAAAAGTGTAGCCGCGAGACGACTACGGCGCCGGATCGCAGAACCATCAAGGCGGCTGAGCTGAAGGCAATTCGAGTCGCTGGCGATAGATGCAGCGAGAGCGGCAGCATCCTTGAACCTGCCTTCACGGTACAGAGACCAAGCATAGAGAAGTCTGGTCTGTCGCTCGAGATCCTCTCGACAGGCAAGGGTATTGCCGGTGCCTATTGTCGAGTTGAGTAACCTTCTTGTGTCGGAATAGCGGGCTTCAACAAAGAAAGTTCGGGCGATTCCATAAGTAACGAAGCTGGCCGCAGCAGATGATTTCGCCATAGCAAAAGCTCTGCGGGCATTTGCCGGTTCGCCTCCGGCGAGATAGGCTTCGCCGGCCATTAGAGATGCACAGGTCTGAATCTGCGGTGAATGAGATGAGAAACGGACGCGGAGATACTCAAGCGCCGCTTCACGGAACGCATCGGTCTCAAACAGCCTGGTTGCGAACAGCATGGATGAATCGCAAACAGATGCTGTCTTCGGGAGCGTGTGTCTATGCGGTCGCTGGGGCTTAGTAGCTTCCGTAAGAGGGGGAGTTTGCCAAGCCAGGTGCTGTTCTACGGGGTCGACTAGACGGTCGTTCCTGACACCAGAATAGTGCTCACCAAGGTACGTCCATGCGAACCCGTTGCAACGCATCAGGCGGTCTGCGCCCATCAGTATTCCAGCAGCGAATCCGTAGTTGTGGATAGCTGTACGCGTGAACTGTGAGCAGGTTGGATTGAAATTGCATATGTCTTTGCCCTGAAGAGGTGAGATAACACGCTTATATCCTTGTATCAGCCATTCTCCTGCGACAGACATGGGGTCGTAGCTGGTAGCTACGACGATGAGAATCAGATTGAGTGCGGTTGTTGCGATTGCCATTTCGCTAATCTACTTTCCTCTGCGATTCGGTCAAGAGGTTGAATTGACCCTTGCGTTTTGTTTCCATAGCAGTTACACTTGCCCGATGCTACTAGGTCGGGTTGTTCCTGTCTCGCTCATACTCTTCTGTTGGTTCGGTTCAGCGCTGCCGGCTACCTTTGTGAGGAAAATCGGTAGTGAAGTAGATGAACGAGCTCTTGGTGTGATCTCACTATCTGAAGGGGGGTTCCTGGTAGTTGGTACTCTTGAGACTGTCCCGGATACTGCTGTAGCCTGCATTCTTCGTGTCGATAGTCTTGGGTTCCCTGTCTGGTTACGTAGAGTGGTTGAGCCGGGCGCGAGTACTCGTATTCATGCGGTTTGCCTCAAGGGGGTAGACACGATTCTGGTAGCCGGAGAACAGAAGGGCGCCCGGATCGATTGTGATATGTATGCGGCTGAGCTTGATTCTTCGGGCAACATTCGCTGGCAGCGGACTTGGGGAGCCGTGGGAGCCAATGATGTCGCTCTTGGTGTTTGTCCAAGCCATGACGGTGGCTGGCTGGTGGTGGGTTATACGCTTGAATTCGGTCAGCATGACGTGCGGGTTGCGCTTATCGATTCCATGGGAAACGTCCAACTTGGAAGGGTTCTAAGAACTCCACAGGCTGATCTTGTGTACGCAGCGTCAAAGGCGGCAAATCGCGGTTATGCGCTGGTCGGCACGAAATGGGTTTCAGGTTCGCGATACACAGACGCACTCCTCTTGCTGCTCAATGACACCTGTGGGGTGGCGCGTACTCGTTTTTTTGGCGATATCCTCTGGGATGGTTTTGTCGCCGTGACGTCAGCCGCGGACAGCGGACTGGCTCTGGTGGGGTTCAGTACAACGGAGAGTACCGGTAACGATATCTTCTTGCTGCTAACCGATTCAACCGGCCAAGGTATGCGGCAGCGGCGCTATGGTCAACGACAAAGTGATAGAGGTCTTGCGGTAGCTGCGGCCCGGGATGGATTTGTTATTGCAGGCGAAACTTTCCGTGAGAACGGTGATGGTGACGCAGTATTGCTGCGTGTGGATCCATCTGGCTTCGTATGTTGGGAGCGCACTGATGGTGGTAGCGGGTTCGACTGTCTGAACTCCGTTGTGATTCTGCCCGATCGAGGTATGATTGCAGTTGGACAGACGTGGGATGATTTAACACAGACAAGCGACATCCTGCTGGTGCGCACTGACGAGTGGGGTACAGTCGGGTTGGCTGATGACCCACCAAGTAGCGAGGGTAATCGGCCAACCGTCCATTGTCTGCGTCCTTCTCTTGGTGGTATTGGTGCTGGTTCTGTTCGACCAGCGAGGGTAATGAGTGTGGATGGTCGCATAGTGTTACGGCTTGTTGGAGAAGGAAACTGGGAGGAATTTGACTCTGTGAGCGGAACACTGTCGTCCGGAGTATACATTGTTCAGACTGCCGAAGGAGCTTTGTTCCGCTTTGTTAGGTAACGGTCTGGAAGATGAGGTGCTTGGTAACTGGGGCCAAGGGACTGCTTGGCAGTGAGCTGGTACGATACCTAGAGGACGTCGGCGATGAGGTGGTGGCTTGGGACCTGCCCGATAACGATATTACCGATGTGGAGAAGACAATAAGTAACATACATCTGGTCAGGCCTGACACAATATTTCATCTTGCGGCTTGGACTGATGTGGATGCCTGTGAGAGTGACAGGGCGAGAGCGGCGCTTGTGAACTTTCAGGGCACTTGGGGTGTAGCAATGGGCGCAGCTGAAGTCGGAGCACAGCTGCTGTACGTGAGTACCGACTACGTGTTCAGCGGCCGTTCCAGCCGGCCGTATCGTGAAACTGACAAACCTGATCCTATCTCCGTGTATGGCAGGACCAAGCTGATGGGCGAACAGGCAGTGTTAAGGACGTGTAAACGAAGGTTCGTGGTTCGGACTGCTTGGTTGTACGGCCGTGCAGGGCACTGTTTTGTAGACAGGATTAGCGAGCGAGCACGAGACGAGGCGGTGATTCGTGTGGTTAGCGGGCAGACGGGTGCAGCTGCGTGGGCTCG
>JBDRUL010000248.1:0-2953 GCA_039801305.1 Caldifarciminota bacterium
TATGCAGGGAAGGATACCGCCTTCGGTCATTCCCCTTGAGGGATGTTGGGTCAGGAACTTCCAACTCAGCGACGAGGCTCCCTTCTGAAGAAGGTGTACTACGAGATAAACTACAAAGGCAAGGAAAAGCGCCAGCGGGAGAGCCACGAGTGAGAACCAGAGGCCATCAGGAATGCGTGATTTTCGACGCGTTGCGTGACTCAGGTTCCCTGTCACAGTGTGAAGCTCTGCTTCTTTCGCTTGATGAGAGATTCTGCTATTACGTTGCTTGCGAGAGCGATCAGAAACAGTACAAATCCGAGCGCAAACAGGGCGAAGAAGTGAGTCGTGTTGAAGGACGTCTCCCCGAGCTCGATGGCGATCGTGGAGGTGATGGTTCGCACGGGATCGAATATCGACTTCGGAATGACGGGCGCATTGCCGGCGACCATCAGGACTGCCATCGTTTCGCCTATCGCCCGGCCGAAACCCAGCATTGTTGCCGCGAGGATGCCGGATCTGGCTGCCGGCAACACTATCCGGATGGAGGTGGTAAAACGGGATGCACCGAGGGCACAAGCTGCCTCGCGAAAGGAATGGGGGACTACCCGCAGCGCGTCATCGCTGACTGAGATGATGGTGGGCAGCGACATCAGGGCAAGGACGATTCCGGCGGTGAGGAGATTGAGGCCGGAAGATGCTTTGAATAGTCTGGCGATGAACGGGCCAAGAGTGGTGAGGCCGAAGAAGCCCAGAACAACCGAGGGGAATCCGGCGAAGAGTTCTGTGATCGTCTTGGCAGTGAGCTGAGGCCATCCGCTCAGGCGTTCTGCGATGAAGATGGCGCTGGCGACACCGGCGGGTACGGCGATGGACAGAGCGATGAGGGTGGTCAGAAGACTGCCAACCAGCAGCGGTAGGATTCCGTACCGCGGCTTACCGTACGCATCCGGATTCCACACGCGGCCGAAGAAGAAGTCAGAGATGGTGGCAGGATGCTCGTCCGTCTCTTCTGGCGATTCTACCGTTTCGGCTGCGACCGTGGTTTCGCCGGTGGCCGTCCGCGCGCGTGGGTGCAGGAACGTCCGTACACCGTAGGATAACAGGAAGAGAAGGATTCCGAGCAGTACGACCGCGGAGAGCGCGGCGGTTGTCATGAATAGCCAGCGCACACCGCGGTCGACTGTCCGGCGCAGGGTCACGATCCTACCTGCTTGACACCTAGCGGAGCGCGGAGTTGTTCCGCTCGACGTATTCGCTGGTGACGGGCAGGAACCCTTCTTCCTCGGCAATCTTCTGCCCGGCGGGGCTGAGCTCGAATTCTATGAGTGCCCGCACGTCACCGCGCGGCTTGCCGTTCGTATACTGGTAAAGGGGACGGGTCAATGGATACCGGCCGGCGTAAACCTTCTCAGTCTCAGTGGGAGAAACGTATTCGTCGGCACCAGTCCGGGCAATGGCGACCGGCTTGAATCCGTCAACGTCCTTGATGTAGCCAAGTCCGACATAGCCGATGGCACCGGCGTCCGCTTTCACGCCTTCCACTATCTGCGCATTGCCGTTCATCTGGCGCATCACTGTGGCATATTCTCCCTTGACAACTTCCTCACGGAAGAATACGTAGGTGCCTGAATTGGGTTGGCGTCCGTAGAGGACGATGCGACGGTCAGGCCCGCCGAGTTGCTTCCAGTTGGTGATTTCGCCACGGTAGATCGCGCCGAGCTGCTGGATCGTGAGCCGGGAGACGGGATTTGAGGCATTGACGATGACGGAAAGCGCATCCATAGCAATGGTGAGTTCAACCGGGTTGACACTGTTGCTGCGCGCGACCGATATCTCCTTTGACTTTATCTTCCGCGAGGCGTTGGCAATGTGGCATTCACGATTGGTCAGAGCGTTTATGCCCACACCAGAGCCACCGCCGGTTATCGAGACCGTGATGTCAGGCCGGGAAGCAGAGAATGCTTCTGCCAGCCGCTGGGTCAGGTTGAGCATCGTATCCGAGCCCTTCACTATCAGCTCTCCGGCCGGCGCTGAGAAAGCGAAGGCAAGGATGGCTGCGATGGCGATAGGTTTCTGCATTGCTGTTGCTCCTTCTGCTTACAATTCCTTGAGTATTGTGTTCCACTCAAAACGGACCTGAGCGAAGATAGCGTCCTTTGGCTTCGCATCCTCAACCTGCGTCTGCTCACGCGACCAGGCAAGCTGCAGTTCCAGGCCCGGCTTCCCCTTGGCGCGGCGGATGAAGTGGTAGTTCATACCCAGACCGTAGCGGGTGAAGCTGGCACTCTTGTCGGTTGCAAAAGAGTCACCTGATTTGTCTTCACGCAGCCACTGGCTGAAACGGACATAGAGTTCGACACGACGGCCAGCCAACGTGAGCAGTGGCATCACATCAAATCCGGACATCCGGTAGTCCCTTGTGCTGGTTACCAGCGCGGAGTCGGTGACCTGGTTGAGCGAATCGCGGTTGATAGTATAGTAGGAGAACTTCCGGGTGTAGCCGTATTGAATTATGGTTCCGTTGATGGAGAACGTGCCCAGCGCGATTCTTGCCACTGGTGCGATTGCAAGCCGATCGGTGTTTGCCGTATCGGCGTTCATATAGAACAGATTTGTACCCTCCGTGATACGACCCTTCCTGTCATTCTTGTACAGACTGAAGTCGCTTGGGTTGGAGAGTACCGAGGCGCCGAGCATAAACCCGAAGAAGGGAAGTGGAGGAGTCAGGCGGAGGTTCGCCAGCAGCTCCGGGCTGGTGTTGACGTACTTGCCGGCGTACTTGTAGCCTTCGCCATTGTACAGACCGAGCTGGAGCTCACCCAGACCGGCCGGCAGAAAGCCGTTGAGGGTAACTCCATAGTCAGCGCTGGCGCAGACACCGCGGTCATCGACCAGAGCCTTGTCCGGATGGGTATAGTCCCAGGAGTAGATGTCGCCGAAGTAGTGTTTCTGCAGGCCGGCAGTCAGGGTG
>JBDRUL010000249.1:0-2952 GCA_039801305.1 Caldifarciminota bacterium
GAAATCAGACTCACCACCCCAGAGCCATGGCTGCGTGAATTCGAGGTCGAGATTGAGCCGGACAGGCTCAAGACACGGGTTCACGAACTGCTCAGCGACTACCGCAACCGGGCCGAAGTTCCGGGCTTCCGTAAAGGCCACGTTCCTTTGGAAGTACTCGAGAGGCGGCTCGGCGACGCGCTCGAGCAGACTGCTGCCGAAGAGCTGATCAAGGACTCTCTGCCTGACGTACTCGCGCAGTACAAGTTAAGGCCCGCGACTGCCGGCAGAGTCAGGGATCTCGAGATAACCCCGGCCAAGGCAATCCGGTTCCGGTATTCAATCGAGGTGATACCGGAATTTGAACTGAAGCCCTACACCGGTCTGAAACTCCGTCGTCCTGAATTCAAAGACTTTGACCAGGAGTTTGAGCGTCGACTGGAGGCTCTGCGCCAGAAATGCGCAACCTTCAGGAGTATACCTAGGGCAGCCCAAACAGGTGATTTCGCCGTCATTGACTACCAGATCTGGGACGGAGAGACCCAAGTCGGGAAGACACGCAGCAACGTGATGGTAGAGGTTGGGTCTGACGAGAACATGCCGGAGATAAACGCTGCCCTTGCCGGCGTACAGGCAAACGAGCAGCGTGAAGCCCAGATCATCTATCCCCCTGACTATGCTGACAAGACTCTGGCTGGCAAGATGGTCACTTATCGGCTGCAGGTGCGGGACATAAAGGAACGTCTCCTGCCTGAAGTCAATAATGACTTCTGCCATGACCTAGGTTTTGAGAACATGGACGACCTGCGGGAATCCATCAACAACGATATTCTCGCTGATCGGGAACGGCTTGCAGAAGTCGAACTGAAGAATCAGGTCTTCAACCACTTGGTAACTGAGCACGATTTCGAACCTCCGGCAAGCTGGGTCGAGTCCAGTCTGGAGAGATTGCGTAGCGAGTACGAGCTGCCGGACGATGCCCAGACACGGGAACGGTTGAGACCCATCGCCCGCAAATGGGCAAGGTTCGACTGCATTGTCGCCCGTATTGCTGAACAGGAGAACATAGTGGTCACCGACGAGGAGATTGCTGAGCAATCCCGACTGCTCGCCGAGCAGTCCGGTCAACCCATTGAGGAGGTCAGTAAGGTTCTCGACACTCCGTATTACCGCAACCGCGCACTGCGGGAGAAGGTCATAAAGTGGATTATCGAGCGAGCAGACATAGACTGAATTCATGCGCCTGCAGTCACAGGACAGGAAAGGCAATACCGGATCGGTACAATCAGAGGAGTCACCCGTGTTGATACCAATGGTAATCGAACAGCCCGGCCGCGGCGAACGCGCCTATGACATATACTCGCGTCTTCTTAAGGAACGTATCATATTTCTCGGCTCTCCCATTGATGACGCTGTTGCCAATCTGGTTGTGGCGCAACTGCTCTATCTGGAAGCCGAAGACCCGGAGAAAGACATCGCGCTCTACATAAACTCGCCAGGTGGAGTCGTCTCGTCCGGTCTGGCAATCTATGATACAATGCAATACATCAGACCCAAGGTCTCGACGATCTGCGTCGGCGAGGCGGCTTCCATTGCGGCAATGCTCCTTGCTGCCGGCGAGAAGGGCAAACGCTTCTGTCTACCGCACGCCCGGGTGATGATCCACCAGCCTTCAGCCTACGGCATCTCGGGTCAGGCTACTGACATAGAAATCCACGCCCGGGAGATCAGCAAGATGAAGCAGCAGCTCTCGGAGCTGCTCGCCAAACACACCGGCCAGTCGGTTGAACGTATCCTCAAGGACTCAGACCGTAACTTCTTCATGTCGCCTGCCGAAGCCCGGACTTACGGTCTGGTCGACGAGGTCATCGAAAAGCGGCGATGAAGAACGAGCCTCCCCGCCGCCGCAGAACCCACCCTGCCTGTTCCTTCTGTGGTGCTCAAGAGTCGCCGGCAAGACCCCTTGTCCGCGGGCACTCGGGAGCAATCTGCAGCCAGTGTGCCCAGCTGGCTGTCAGACTGTTCGAGGGCAGCGTCCCTGTCCCAAGTCTGCCCGCAAAACTCCCCCGTCCGGCCGAGATAAAGGCTTTTCTCGACCAGTATGTTATCGGTCAAGACCACGCCAAGAAGGTCATTGCCGTCGCTGTCTACAACCATTACAAACGGATTGCGGCACGTTCTGATGCTCCCCATCTGGACAAGAGCAACATTCTGCTTGTCGGTCCTACCGGTGTGGGCAAGACACTGCTGGCTGAAACTCTGGCTCGGCAGCTCCATGTTCCTTTTTCCATATCCGATGCCACACCGCTTACTGAAGCGGGCTATGTGGGCGAAGATGTCGAGAATATTCTGCTGCGCCTGATTCAGGCAGCAGGAGGAGACTTGAGGCGTGCTGAACACGGCATCATCTATATCGACGAGATTGACAAAATTGGTCGCAAGGCCGACTCCCCGTCAATCACCAGAGATGTATCCGGCGAAGGAGTTCAGCAGGCTCTGCTCAAGATCCTCGAGGGAACGATTGCCAATGTGCCGCCTGCCGGCGGCAGGAAACATCCTGAGCAGCAGTATATTCAACTGAACACCCGCGGCATACTGTTCATCTGCGGCGGCACCTTTGACGGGCTGGAACAGATAATCGCCAGGCGGGTGCGGAGTGGTTCAATAGGTTTCGGCGCCGAAGTCGGCAGCAGCCATGAGCTCACCAAGGACGAGCTTCTGGCAATGGTGCAGCCCGACGACCTCGTCAAGTACGGTCTGATTCCAGAGTTTGTCGGCCGGCTGCCCGTAATCGCATCTCTCCACAGCCTCTCGGAAGAAGCGCTTGTGGAGATTCTCACCCGACCACGCAACGCGCTGGTTGAACAGTACCGCTACTACTTCCAGCTCGAAGGAGTCAAACTGACGTTCACCGACGAAGCGCTCAGAACGGTGGCGAGAATGGCTGCCCAGCTCGAGGCCGGTGCGCGCGGT
>JBDRUL010000250.1:0-2949 GCA_039801305.1 Caldifarciminota bacterium
TCTCATTCATTATGGACTTCAGACGTTCCTCGAACTGGCCGCGGTACTTGGTGCCGGCCACGATGGCGGCCATGTCCAGAGCGAGCACGCGTCTGTTCCTGAGTGCGCTGGGAATCCGACCTGTTACGATTCGCTGTGCCAGTCCTTCCACGATCGCGGTTTTGCCTACACCCGCCTCGCCGATCAGAACCGGGTTGTTCTTCTTGCGTCTTGAGAGTATCTGGATGATTCTCTCAATCTCTTTGTCACGGCCGATGATCGGGTCGAGCTTGTCCTCGCGAGCGAGTTGAGTGAGGTCACGGGAGAAGTAGTCCAGCGCCGGGGTCTTCGACTTAGGTCTGTTTGCTCCTCCGGTCTTGTCCGCACCCAGTAGACGCAGCGTCTCCTGTCTGACGCTGTCTACCTCCAATCCGAGTGACTGGAGAACCTGACAGGCGATGCCCCTCTCTTCCCGGAGCAGCCCCAGGAGCAGGTGTTCAGTGCCGACATAGGTGTGGGACATTTTCCGGGCTTCGTCAACGGCGTAATTGAGGGCAGAACGGGCATCCTGATTCATTGGAACTTCGCCGAGAACGAGCGAAGTACCCGCTGTGGGTACTGCGTTCTCGACAGCCCGGCGAAGGTCTTCGAGGTTGATGCCAAGGTTGGTAAGCACAACTGCTGCCACGCCTTCACCTTCCTTGACTATCCCGAGCAAGAGGTGCTCGGTGCCGATGTGGTCGTGGTGCAGTCTTATCGCTTCTTGACGGGCGATGCTTATAACTTTTCTAACTCTTTCGGTGAAGCGCTCTTGCATAACGTCTAGAGTCTATTCAGACAGAGTGTAATGTCAACGATACTAAACCGGAACATTGTAGCATATATGTCAACCCTACTAACTGTTAGACTATTTCAACTCGATTCCGTTTGCACGGGTTCGCACAATGAAGATCGGTCGTCAGGTTCTTCTACCGTGCCTCTTGGCTTGATTATACCTATAAGGCTAACGCCGTCGTAGCTGCTCTTTGTGATAAGTTCTGCAGTCTGGCAGGTTAGGCAGATTTTCACTTCTGGCGGGGGGATGGTCCCCGGGATGGTCTTGGCAGTGGTTGCTGTCTGGGTGTGTCTGGTGTAGCTTCAGCAGATCAAGCCTGCGGATTGTATGTCGGTGATTGCCACGCCGGTGGGGTTGGTGTCGGCTATGTCTTTTTCCGTGGGATTGGTGGTGACAGTCGAGGTATTGTCGATGGTGACGACCAGCACCTAGCCATACCTGCTGCTGATGATGGGGATGTGGATTACGATGGGTATTGGCTGTCATGTCCGGATGTGGGTGCTCTGGTAGAAGTACGCGCGTCAGCTCGACTGTCAGCTGGGGCTGGTATCCCGACCGGGTTACAGGAGTCATTCTGGCATTGCGCCTGACTTGACGCGTAATGGCTGAGGAGTATTCTTTCCACCCGCTACTGATGATAGTCAGGCAGGAGATTTCTCAACGAACTGGCAGTGGGGTATGCTGCCACTTTTTTGCTGTCGGGAGGTAAGGTGGAGATTGCGGTATGTATCAAACGGGTTCCCGATACGGCGGAAGCTGATGTTAGAATCGACAGTAGTGGGCGCGACATCGTCAGGGAGAGGCTGGCTTATACCATCAACGAGGCTGACAACTATGCTCTCGAAGAGGCGTTGTTATGGAGGGAGCGTTACGGTGCCGGCGTGACACTGGTATCGTTTGGTTCCAAAGAGGCAGAGGAGGTATTGCGGATGGGGCTTGCCAAGGGCGCCACCGCGGCGGTCAGGCTGGATGATGCGGGTATGGAGGGTTTGGACGGGCTGGCGTTGGCTAGGGTGCTGGCAGGCTTCTTCTCCGGCCGCAGGTTCGACGTGATCATGACCGGCTGTGTTGCCACCGATGACGGGAATTCCCAGACTGGACCGGCACTGGCTGCATTACTGGGATTGCCCCACGCCACCTATGTGGTCAGGTCAGAGTTCTCGGGTGATAAGGTCGTTGTTCGGCGCGAGCTGGAGGGCGGCTTGCTGGAGGTGAAGGAGATACCCCTGCCCTGTGTTCTCTCTTTTCAGACCGGTGGCAACAGTCCCCGCTACGCCTCCATTCTCGGGATCAAGCGGGCAGCTGCCAGACCGATTGAGCAGCTGCCGGCCACGCGTGTCGGTGAGCAGAAGACAGAGCTTGTTAGACTGTATTTGCCGGAGGTCGTAGCTAGTGCTCAGATCCTAGCCGGTTCGCTGGAAGAGAAGACGCAGGTGCTGGCTGAGCTGCTCAAGACGAAGGGGGTGGTGCGGTGAGGCGAGCGCTGGTACTGGTGGAACATCGGCAGGGAGTAGTCAGTGATGTGACGTTCGAGATGCTTAAGGCGGCACGGGACCTGGGATGTGAGGTCGACGCCGTGCTGCTAGGCAGCGAGTGCCAGAGTTTGGTTTCTGCTCTCCAGTCCCAGGTTCACCGGCTCTTGGTATGCCATTCATCGGGGTTGCAAGATTTCAACTACGAAACCTATCAGTGGGTTCTTGTAAGGCTTGTAAAGGAGTTGAGCCCGGCGGTCGTCATGCTGGCACACTCAGCGTTCGGGTCAGAGCTTGGTCCGAGTCTGGCAGCAGAGCTGGATGCGGCGCTGGTGTCGGACGCAACCGGTTTCCGGTGGGAGGACGATGCGCTGCTTGTTTCAAGAGGGATGTATCAAGGTAAGGTCTGCGCTGACTGGCGCTGCCGCGTCCCGCCGGTTGTGGCGATGGTTCGGCCCTCGAGCTTCCGGCCCGGCCCGTCTGAACTCGGCGGTTCGGTGGTTGAGTGGGATGCGTCAGGTATGCCCGGGCCGAAGACCCGATTTGTGGGGTTTGAGGAGATACCGACCACCGGCATCGACATTACTCGGGCTGAGGTGATAGTGGCGGTGGGCCGGGGTCTCAAAGATGTGAAGAACCTCGCAGCCGTGAAGCAGTTTGCCG
>JBDRUL010000251.1:0-2948 GCA_039801305.1 Caldifarciminota bacterium
AGACCGAGAAACTCCAGCTCACCCTGACAAACTACGAGTTTCCCAGTAACTACTTCATATCCGTGGAAAAAGACAAGGTCCCGATTCTACACATCTTCTTCGTCCCCTTTGCAGCCATTCTCGCTCTGGCAGCATGGGGAATTGCAAGTTCTTACCGCAACCGACTGACGAACTGGCCGTTGTATGCTTTCGTGCTTGCGGGTCTTCTCGTACTACTAGTGTTCTACGCCGGTTCGCGCTACCGTCTGCCGCTGGCCATTTTCCTGGTCATCTTCGCCGGTGAAGGCCTGTGGAACCTTGTCCAACAGTGGCAAAAGCGTAAATTGGCGTTCGCCGGTATAGCCATGACGGCTGTTACCCTCCTTATCTCGGCAGTGTTCACCTCTGTTCCTTTGGCAAAACGCTATGCCTTCACAACTGCTCTGGGATACCGTAATCTTGGAGAGTCTTGGCTGACACCTTGGCGACAAGGCGATGTTGAAATACCAGGTAACCACAAAGAATCGCGGGCAGCGCTGACAAAATCTCTGACTATATTTGAAAAGCACGGACTGTTCGACCTGACACCAGTTGTGGCCGAAGCACTCGCCGACATCTATCGCCTGCGCGGAGATGCCTGGCTGAAGGCAGCAGACAGTCCGGAGGCACACCGCGTGCAGGCATTGGACAGCTCTATACAAGACTATCGTGCCGCACTCCGGTTCGGCCCACCGGCACCAAGCAAGTTCGGCAAACTTGCCTTTGCGTTCTTGCAGCGTGCCGAAGCAACAAGGGCTGAACAGGATGAACGACGGTCATTGCTTGATTCTGCCCTGTTATACGTCCGTATTTGGAAAGCTGCAGATTCACTATTCGCCGACCCTATTGCTCTGGAAGGCGATATCCAGCTCGCGACTGGCGACACTGCGCGAGCGCTGGATATCTACCGGCTGCTGACAACAAGGGCCCCGGGATTTGAGCCCGTTTACCGTCTTATGGCAGCAATCTACCTGAGAAAAGCCGACACCAGCCACGCTTTAGAAACATACTTCTCCCTTCTGAACGTAGACTCCACAAATGTCTTTGCCAACTTGGGGATAGGAGACATCTACTTGGCACGGCGTGATACAGCGCATGCGATCTTTCGCTACGAACGTGCAGCTACCGCTGATACCTTAGCTCTGCTTCCCCCTCTGAAAATGTCACTTATCAATGTCACAAGGGGCAGACACGCGGAGGCAGCGAATATTCTGCAGAGAGCAGTTCGTCGAATTGAAGCAAATCACCGTTTTCGTAGCGCAATTCTCCATTCGCCGCCCGATGCCGCACTTTACTCTGAACTCAAACTCCGGCTCTGTTTGGCTTTCATGAACCTTGATAGATGGGACGAAGCCGCCAGACAGGCTCGCGAAGTACTCGAGTTCGCTCCGAATCACCGCACAGCCTTGCAGCTAGCAGAAACCATCCGTCAAAAAGTGATACCGACTTTTGTCCTGTGGTAGCGATTGGATATGACAGATTAGGAGGCTCTTATGAAAGGACGCTTTTGTCTATGGATAGGTACGCTCCTCTTGCTGCCGATCGATGTGCCGGCTGTGGCCGGATGGCAGTGGCTTAACCCATACCCCCAAGGCAATACGCTGCGCTCGGCGTACGTTGTCGACAGCAACACGGTCTACGCGGCTGGACACAGCGGCACGATAGTCAAGACTACAGACGGTGGAACAACTTGGAATGTCGTCTCATTATCACCTAGTACAATCAATAGTATTTTCTTCACCAACGTCAATACTGGCTATGCAGTCGTCGAGGATGGACTCATTTTTAGGACAACGAGCGGCGGCTCCACTTGGATTCCCGAAACCACTGCAGAACCGGTCACGCTGCATGACATTCACTTTCCAACCGCCTCGGTCGGCTACGCGTGTGCTGACATGGGAAAAGTGATGAAAACAACTGACGCGGGAGTCACCTGGACAGTGGAATCAACTGGCACCACCGAACCACTGATTGCCATTCAGTTCACCAATGCTAATGTTGGCTACGTCGTAAGCCGTTTTGGAGTTGTGCTCAAGACTACGGACGGCGGTAGCACCTGGGCTGTCGAATCCGTAGCGAACCCGCCGGTTCCGCTCTATGACCTGTCTTTCCCAATTGATGCCAGTACCGGATACGTCTGCGGAGAAATGGGAATGGTTTTCAAGACGACAGATGGTGGGACAACTTGGTTACGTGAATCACTGCCAGAACCACTCCGCGTCAATAGTATATGTTTCCCGGCCAACACGAACAACGGATTTGTCTGTTGTGATGCCGGTCGCATATTCAGAACCACTGACGGCGGAGCAACTTGGGTACCAGTCGTCGCCCCGCCCGGCGCAATGCGTCCGCTTCATGAAATACGCTTCCATTCTAACGCCGGGTGGGCTGTTGGAGAGTTTGGAACAATACTCAAGTCCGCCGACTGCGGAAATACTTGGACACTCTCGTCGCGGGGGTTCTCTATACCGGTTAATGAGATTGTGTTCCCCTTAGAGGCTAGTACCGGCTATGCGGCCTCAATGGGACTGATACTGAAGACAACAGACGGCGGTAGAAATTGGGTGGCGGAAACTCTGCCGATACCTACTCCCGTCAACAGCATTTCATTCCCGGTAGACAACAACACAGGCTACGCGGTCGGGGGAATGTCACGATGGTTCAAGACTACCGATGGCGGATCGTCCTGGAACTCCGATACATTCCCGGGCGGGTTGAATGACTATGTCTCGGTCTGCTTTCCAGTGGACAATGATACCGGATACGCTGCATGCTCACGCCGCTACATTGCCAAGACCACAAACGGTGGTACCAGCTGGACAGTTGCTTCGCTGCCAGACACCGAAGTCATGATCAATTGCGTCTATTTCAAGACAAATACCTCAGGATTTCTCCCCTGCATTGACGCTCTCTTCTCCCCAACCACTGAC
>JBDRUL010000252.1:0-2947 GCA_039801305.1 Caldifarciminota bacterium
ATCAGAGAGCAACAGCTCGACCGGGTCGTAGTGGCTGCCTGTTCACCACGGATGCACGAGCCGACTTTCCGCGGAGCTGTCTTTGGTGCGGGCATGAACCCATATCTGTTTGAGATGAGTAACATCCGCGAGCAGTGTGCCTGGGTTCATACCGACCGAACCGAAGCCACCAGGAAGGCAAAAGATCTGGTAAGGGCAGCGGTTGCCCGGGTTGAACTCCTTGAGGAGCTGGAAGAACGGTATGCAGACGTCACGAAAACCGTGATGGTCATTGGCGGCGGCATCGCCGGTATTCAGGCAGCCTTGGACGTGGCAGACGCCGGGTATCAGGTTGTGCTGGTGGAGAAGAGTCCGACTATAGGCGGTCACATGGCGCAGCTTGACAAGACTTTTCCGACGCTTGACTGCTCGGCCTGCATACTGACTCCCAGGATGGTCGAAGTCGGCCGCCATCCGAACATAAAACTGCTCACACTTGCCGAGGTAGAGAACGTTGAGGGGAGCGTCGGCAACTTCCACGTGAAAGTTAGACAGCGCCCACGGTTTGTCGACGAGGCACAGTGTACGGCGTGTGGCGACTGCGCCAATGTCTGCCCGCAGCGGCTGCCCAATGAGTTCGATCTGGGTCTTACCACTCGTGGCGCAATCTATCAGCCGTTCCCGCAGGCGGTGCCAGCAGCCTTTGTTCGCAATGCCCGTGAGTGTCTGGGTACTCTGCCGCTCGCCTGCGGCAAGTGTATTCTGGCATGCGAGAAGAAGTGCATCGATTTCGACCGCCAAGATACCATTGCCGAATTCCAGGTTGGTGCCGTCATAGTGGCAACCGGTTTTGAGACATTTGACCCCTGTCTTGCGCCGGAGTTTGGTTATGGCCGTTATGAAGACGTTGTGACTTCGCTCGAGTTCGAGCGTCTTCTCTCAGCCAGCGGTTCGACCGCAGGCCGCATTGTGCGCATTAGCAACGGCGAGATACCGAAGGACGTGGTCTTTGTTCACTGCGTGGGGTCGCGGGACAAGTCGGTCGGGAATGAGTACTGCTCACGGGTGTGCTGCATGTACATCATCAAGCAGGCGCATCTAGTGCGGGAGAGAGTGCCCGAGTGCAGCGTGACGTGTTACTATATTGACATACGCGCCTACGGTAAGGGATTTGAGGAGTTCTACGACCGGGTGCGCGAAGAAGGAGTTCTGTTCCGGCGTGGCAAGCCTGCTGAAATATTCCGGAAAGGGGAGAGGCTCGTCGTGCGGGTGGAAGATACTTTGCTGGGACGGGTGATTGAGCATGAGACGGATATGGTAGTTCTTGGCGTCGGGTTGGTACCGGCTGAGGGAGTTGAGCGGCTGGGACAGATACTGAAGCTGTCGCAGTCGGCTGATCGTTTCCTGCTCGAGGCGCATCCCAAGTTGCGACCTGTAGACACCAACGTGGAGGGTGTCTATCTGGCTGGCTGCTGTCAGGGGCCCAAGGACATACCGGATACTGTCGCACAGGCCAAGGCTGCTGCCAGCGCCGCTATTGCACTTCTGAACCGGGGAAAGGTTAGAATCGAGCCGGTGGTTGCAGTAGTCAACGAGGAGGCTTGTTCTTCGTGCCATCTGTGTGAGGCGCTTTGTCCCTATCACGCTCTGGTCTAT
Organism: Caldifarciminota bacterium; assembly: GCA_039801305.1. Taxonomy (GTDB): domain Bacteria; phylum Hydrothermota; class Tepidihabitantia; order Tepidihabitantales; family Tepidihabitantaceae; genus JBDRUL01. The sequence continues at coordinate 1,636 of JBDRUL010000252.1, forward strand.
GACACCGCGCGGCGTTCAATGACGGTGAATCAGGCGTTGTGCAAGGGTTGTGGGGTTTGTCCCTCGGCTTGTCCCTCAGGGGCGATCACAATGCTCCACTATGGAAGTCAACAGATTGCAGTCCAGATAGATGCCCTGCTGGCAGGAGCATAGGTGGGTGAGTTCACTCCCCGCATAATCGGTTTTGCCTGCAACTGGTGCACTTATGCAGGTGCTGACCTTGCCGGGACTGCCCGTTTGAAATACCCGCCGAATATCAGGCTCATCCGGGTAATGTGTTCAGGCAGAGTCGAGCCAGAGTTCATTCTCAGGGCGTTCAGGGATGGAGCCGACGGAGTCTTTGTGGGCGGATGCCATCCTGGCGACTGCCACTATGTCAGTGGCAACTACAAGGCACTGAAGCGCATTACCCTACTGCAGAGTCTGCTGGCTGATTTAGGTATCGAGCCGGAGCGACTCGAGCTTGTCTGGATATCGGCTTCAGAGGGTCAACGCTTTGCCGATGCTGTTACAGCATTTACGGAACGGATAAAGGCACTCGGCCCGTTGCAACTGTTCAGTCGCTCCGGGCCTTGAAGTTTGCCGCCCTCCCTTGCCGGTCTGCGTTACCAGCGAGGACGGGTGTCGCGACGCTGGCTGTGCGCGGAACCCCGGCGCCTGCCATGAAAACGGTCACCGTTTTGCCTGTTGGGACCACCTTCAGCGCGGCGTTCCCGGGCTTCATTGACGGTAAGGGGACGGCCGTCGAGGTTGTGCCCGTTCAGGGCAGATATCGCTGCCGCTGCTGACTGGTCGTCCGTCATCTCGACAAAGGCAAACCCGCGCGAGCGGTTGGTGAACCTGTCTGTCACGATATTTGCTGAAGAGACTTCACCGTGTTGGCCAAACAGGCTGCGCAGCTGTTCCTCGGTAGCGCTGAAGGGTAGATTCCCTACGAAAATGCGCTTCGACATTGTACTTCCTCCGACTGTTTGTTGCTCTGGAATCGTTTCAGTGACCAAGTCGCGCGACCGTCTGGTTCACGGTGCTGTGGCTCTGAACGCCCCACAAGCTTCTCATTTCGGGTTCTGCGGTTCTTCTGTCGCGTGAGAACCCTTGCCACGCGACGTTATATATTACCCGACCCGCGGTTGAAGTCAAGAGACGGGGCTACAGGTTGCCTTGACATGGCGATGTTGCACGGGAGAATACCAGCCATGAGGAGTCTGCTGACGACAGGCTTATTGCTGGCCAATATCACGCTGGGAGCGAATATCTTGATCAACCCTTCGTTTGAGCTGTGGATAGACACGCTCGGCGTTCACCTTCCATT
>JBDRUL010000253.1:0-2944 GCA_039801305.1 Caldifarciminota bacterium
CTTTGCCCATCCGGTCGGGCGGCAAGTAGTGTTCAATTTCAAGGGAAGGAAGCTCACTCTCCGTGCCGAAACACCGGAGGTGGGTTGGAACGAAGAGGACGTCGACTGCGACTACAACGGTGGAGACCTGAGAATAGGGTTCAATGTCTCCTTCATACTTGATGTGGTTCGGCGGCTGGGCTCGGAAAAGGTCATATTCGAACTGTCAACCCCTGTGTCACCGGGCGTACTCAGACCGGCCGAAGAGGACCCCGACATACAGAAGGTGTATCTGTTGATGCCCATCCGGCTGGACTAGCCGGAAATGCGCCCGTCACTATTTGTTGTGATTCTGACCATTGCCTTGTGCGGCTGCGACCGTCATGGATCGGACATTCTCCCACCCGGCTACTCTGAACCAATGATCAATGCATTCCTGATAAGAACTCAGTACTACGACTATTCCGTCGATTACTCACGTTATGTTGAAGTCTTCGACAACCACGGGCTGCGGATGGTACCGCTAGTCACGCTTAACCGCGAAACCCTCGCACCTTTCTACTACAATCCGCTCCAGTATCGCTACGGCGACGAAAAGCCGTTTCCTGTCCGTGCCGCCTACAATCTGAATGTCCGGCACTACTGGGGAGAAGCATTCTCACGGGTAGTGATGCCGGGTAACTTCCGGATTGAGTTGCCACCAGAAGGATACGTCCTCGACCTTGACTCTTCGTTGCTAACACTCTGGCAAAAATCGGCAGCAGCTCAATGGTACTGGGTGGAACTGTATGTTGAGTACGACTTTCTCGATTCGCTCGGCCGCTGGGACGACCACCTTTTCGAACTCGAAACGCTTGTAGTTGACACATCCCTTTTCATACCACGCCGCCGCCTTTTCCCCTGGTACGTGGCAGACGTCATCGAAGGTGATGCAGCAGTCGTAGTCTGGTCAGGCAACGGTCCAGCAGTTGAACCCGGTGACTTCTCAAATATCCGTGGGATAGGCTATGGATTCTTTAACGCCACGAACGAGCCCCGTGAAAAGTACTTCTATGTCGGAGCTCCTCCGGCGCGGCGACGAGTTCCGGATGCAGCCGGCCTTCGCGCTCGGTTTATCGACCGCCTGCGTGCACGTCTCCTTGACACGGTCTTGACGCGGCTCTAAAATTGTTTAACAATATGGAGTTTACCGGACTTCCGCACGCGGGCGAACGGTTTCGACGGGGTGACTGAAGGACCCGGAGGCATGGCGAGGATGCTCTGCCACCTCGATAATCCGGCGGAGCAACAACAGCTGCCAACAACAGCTACGCACTGGCTGCCTAACAAGAAAGGCAGTCCCTCGAACGGTGAGCGCACCCGGCGCCGTCTCGGGGTCTAAAAGGGTGCTTGCGGAACCGGCTGCGCCTCAGAACCTGTTCCGGACAACAACTGAGGCTGGCCTGCCTTCGCCTGTCAGTCGGCTCAAAGGCAGGTAAGACTCAATGACTGACTAACCATGTAGAACCTGGGTTCCGAACTCTCCGGACGCGGGTTCGATTCCCGCCGCCTCCATTTTGTGCCACACGATCGTCATCGCAAAGAGACCGAAGGACGCATAGTCACAATGTCACCAGACGCTGAGCCCTCCAGCACGTCAGCTGGACGGCCGGAGATGCGCTTGGAACGCCTACTAGACCTTGTGCAGCAAATTCTCCAAGTTGCAGGCAGTGGAGCCAGCAGACAGGAGTTCGCGCAGGTCGTGCTCAATTCATTCCTGGACCTCTCCGGGGCTGAAGAAGCTGAGCTGCGGGTGAGTGAGCGTATACGCTCCTATCGCGGTATTCAGCGTTCAGGCCGGAAGCTTTACTACGAACAGGCTCCCGTGTCTGCCGGCACCCACGGCCTGCTGGTTGCTCCCCACGACAGCCCGGCGGTGAACAGGCTCTGTATGAAGCTGGCTGAAACCCGGCCAGCTCACTCTCTCTTCCTTTGCCACTCTGACCTGATCGTCCCCATCTCAACCCCGGCTGGCGAACCGACAGCTGAACCGGAAACCAACAGACAGAGAGACGGACAGGACTCTTTCCTTGTCGCCGCCTTCTCGTGTGCTCAGGAAGGATACGGACTTCTCGTCCTGCGCTACCGCAACGCTCTCTTCCCGAAACCGGCAGAGGCAAGACTGCTCGAAGGCGCTGCCCAGATTCTGGGAGTAGCCATCGCCAACCGCCTTGTGCAAGCCGCACTGCGGGAACGAGTCAAGGAACTTACCTGCCTTTACGGGGTCGCCAAACTGACCGAACAGCCGGATGCCAACCTTGATGACCTGCTCAACGGAATAGTCAGGCTGCTGCCCCCTGCCTGGCTATACTCAGATATCGCCGCTGCCGCCATCACCGTAGACGGAAAGAGATACCAGTCTGAGGGTTTCGCTCCGAGCAGGTATTCGCAAACCGCACCGATAACAACAGAGGCAGCTCTCCGCGGCAGCGTAGAAGTCGTCTACCTCACGGATCAGGACCTGCCGAAGCTGGACGAAGGTCCCTTTCTCAAGGAGGAACGAAGTCTGATTGACGCCGTCGCCAGAGAACTGGGGCTGCTCATCAGCCGTCGCGAAGCAACCGAAGAGAAGGCACGACTCGAGCTGCAGCTTCGCCACGCCGACCGGCTGGCAACTATCGGTCAGCTTGCCGCCGGCGTGGCACACGAGCTGAACGAGCCGCTCGCGAGTATACTCGGGTTCGCCCAGCTTGCCGGCAAGACTCCCGGACTGCCGGAGCAGACCCTTCGGGACATCGATCGCATCATCAAGGCATCTCTGCACGCCCGGGAGGTCGTCGGCAAACTGATGCTCTTCGCCCGGCAGCGCCCGCCCAGCAAGGAACAGGTAGACGTCAATCAGCTCCTGGAAGACGGGCTCTTCCTGCTGGCTGCCCGCTGCGCCAAGTCTGGTATCGAGGTCGTACGGGAGTTTGCCCCGGACGTT
>JBDRUL010000254.1:0-2935 GCA_039801305.1 Caldifarciminota bacterium
GAGGCCGCTGGCGGCGTGCCGGGGCGTACTTATGGGGTTACTCCTGCCGGATCCCTGCGACCCGCTCTGCCCGCAGGAGTTCAAGCTGCGAGATTGCGCCAGGAGTTTCGCGGCAGCTGGTCAATACCAGATTCTCCTCTGCTCTTCTGAGCGCGCTTGCCGCAGCAACACGGAGCATTCTCGCCTTCAGCAGGTTCAGATAGTCGGTTGTAACATCGAGCACCAGTCTTGCCCTATACTCCTGAGCCTGAGTGGTGTAGTAATCTGCGTAAATGAATCTGCCCGCTGCAGAAGCGAAGGTCTGCGGGTCGAAAACGATCTGGGACAGTGTCAGTGCTCCTGTCCAGCCGCGAGTAGTGATGGTGCTTTCAGGTATAAGCGGATTCTGCGTCCGGGAAGTTCCGTGAGAGAGTGTGGCTGACGGCGCCGGCAGGAGTGCGTTGATGGCCTGTGCTGTGGAAATGGCGGCCTGACTATGAGCAACCTCTGTCTCTGTTCGGACAGGACTCTGCCGCAGCGCCACCCGGACTGCGCTGTCGAGGCTGAGATTCAGTGTTTCGGGTAGTTGCTGACTGAATGCGACAATTATGAGTATAGGCAGCAGGTGAAGACTCACAGGAAGGCAGTGAATCCAAGTGCCGACATGACGCCGCCGAGAAGCAGGGCATAGACCAACCAGAGCCCGAACGCGGCAGCCGCGGTTTTCTTCGGGTTGATGTTGAACACCACTCCCAGTCCCACGGCGACGAGAGCAATCTCCCAGAGAGTGAATATGTCCACAGAGGCGCCAAATCCGCGCAGAAATGGACTTGCTCTCGGCGGAATGAGCGGCAGAAGATTCGTCCTGAGAAGCAGATTTCCAGAGAGGAGCATTGCGAGTCCCCTGAGCAGACTGCCGAGCGGGCGTACCAGACCGGCATTGGCGGTAACCGTCAGGCAGCGCGCGAAGCCCGAAGCAGCTCCCATCACGGGCACCAGAAAGTTCAGAACCGCTGTCCAGCTCAAGAGCAGCAGCGCCGACCAGATGATTCCGGGCAGACTGCGCAGAAGGGTGTGCGCGAAAAACTTGACCGGGCCGGCGGTTCTGAGAAAGCCCATCTCTTTATCGGTTCGTTCTTGCATCTGTCGGAGGGCTTCTGCTTTCTTCTCGTCAGAAAGGTTGCCCGCCTGTTGAAATCTTGTTTCAACAAATTCCTGTGCCTGTTGGGTTCTTGTTTCAGCTTGGCTGATGAGTCGCTGACGGGGCATGGCTGTCAATGTGAGAGCTGCCAGCAGCGGTGGCGGGAGTAGAGTGAGTAGCAACGGCACCAGCCAGGCGGGACGCTCACGCAGCCCGGCAAAATACTCTCTCGGGCTGATGAATACTCTGAACATCTATTTGGTTATCCTTCCGGTATGTGCAGCGTTGCCCCGGTAGAGTGGCCAGACGGTCTTTGCGGGCGGACCGTCACCGCGGAATGCATATAGACCGCCGTCCCAAGAACCTACGTAAACCGTACCATCAGCACTGATTGTTGGTGATGAGGTGTAATAGAGTTCCTTGTCACCGGAGCAGACTTCTGTCTTCATGAGCAGTCGACCGTTGGCAGCAAATGCCACCAGCGTCCCGTCGTCTGGGAAGCAGTAGACAGTTCCGTTCTCACTCACAGCCGGTGTAGCAACTACTATGTCAATTGCCTCGTAAATAACCTGTGGCGTGCCGCCCGGGGGCAAGCGGTGAAGATAATCACCGTCGGAACCGAAATAGAGCGAGCCGTCAGGAGCGAATGTGACCTCAGAGCGAATCTCGCAGTTATCTGTCGATGGAGCGCGCCAGCGCAGGCGGCCGTCTGAGCCGATACAGTATAGATAACCATCGTTGTTTCCGCAGTAGATGAGCCCGTTTGTGTCTACGACTGCGCTCGGGTAGAAGTAGTCACCTTCCGGTGACCCGAAAGTCCAGCGCCGCCGACCAGATCGGTCAAGACAGTAGATAGAGTCAGCGGTCAGAAATATGAGTCCGTCAGCACTGACAGTGGGCGAACCGGCAATCTCATCGCCGGTACGGAACTTCCAGCGTAGCTTGCCTTGGGGTGAAATAGCGTAAAGGTATCCGGTATCGGTGGGTACATAAATGTTTCCGTGAGCGTCGATCGCCGGCGCCGAGAATGTCTCGTCGTGCAGCGGCAGTGACCAACGTTGCCGGCCGTTGAGGTCAAGGCAGTAGAGCGTTGAGTCACAGGAGGCGACATAGAGCAGGCTGTCTGCAGCCACTACCGAAGCGTAAACCGGTCCGCGTGTGGGAAAGAACCAACGGAGTTGTCCCTCAGGGTTGATGGAATAGACGATTCCGGATTCGTCGCCGATAATGATGTTACCGTCGCGGTCGATGGTGGGGGAAGCAACTATCGGTTCTGCGGTGGGAAAGACCCACTTCAGGCGCGGTTCACCAACAATGATCTCCAGCGGTCTACCCCAGGCTGAAGAACGTCCATGTGAATCGCGGCAGCGGACTCTAATCCTGTAGGTGCCCTGTTGTGCATAACGGTGATATCGGCTGATGTCGATAAGAGTCTGTAGCTGGCCTGTCCAGTCTGAAATGTACCCGTCGCCCCAGTCTGTTTGGTACTCGATGGGGGGGTTGGCACCGCTGGGTGAGAAAATGACAAGTAAAACATCAGCCGTCGTGTCCGCCCACAGTGGCGCAACCAGCGAGTCAGGCGCCGGCAGTACGGCGACAGAGAAGAAAAGTAGAGCAGCATAGAGAATCACGGTTGAACCTCCGGTAAGGGACTGGTAGCATCGTTTACTATACGGCAGACTATCAGAGCGTCAAGGTGGAGTCTGCCCGGGTTGGTTTACCGAATGTTGGTCGGCAGAGCCGAAGACGGACAGTAAGGATCCGGTCGGTACTGAAGATAGATCCCGCGGCAACCATGGCGGCAGCAGCGAAGAT
>JBDRUL010000255.1:0-2933 GCA_039801305.1 Caldifarciminota bacterium
AGAACAAGAAGGCGAGCCTTGGCCGCGGGTACGCCGCTGGTGCCCAGTATTTCGATCACGCGGTCTGCGACATAAAAGGGCATTGATTCATTAGTTTGGGCCGCCAGTTCTATGAAGTTGGAGTGAAAATCGAACTCTCGGGCTTTCCAGGCAAGGTAGTATGGGTCGATCAGAATGCAGTGACCGCCAATGCCCGGGCCAGGGTAGAACGGCATGAATCCGAATGGTTTGGTAGCCGCGGCATTAATTACTTCCCAGACGTCTATTCCTCCCATTCGTTCGCACATCCGGGCGAGTTCGTTCACAAGTGCGATGTTCACGCTTCGGAATATGTTTTCGAGGAGCTTGGACATTTCGGCGACGCTAGGGGATGAGACGGGGAAGACCTTCTCGACAAACTGACTGAAGAACAGGGCGGTGAGGCGCGTGCAGCGCTTGGTAAGTCCGCCAACTACAACCGGGGTTGTCCGGGTTGTGAATTTCTTGTTACCGGGGTCTATTCTTTCAGGGGCAAAGGACAAGTAGAAATCCCGTCCCGCCTTGAATCCACCAGATTCAAGGATCGGTTGAAGAACTCCAGTGGTTGTCTGTGGATAGGTTGTGCTGCGGAGAATGATGATCTGGCCACGGTGCAGGGTCTTGGCAATCTGCCGTCCTGAGTCGACTATGAAGGACACATCGGGGTCTTTGGACGCGGTAAATGGGGTAGGGACGCAGATGTGGATAATATCACAGTTGGCACAGGCACCGTAGTCGGTGGTAGCGACTAGACGCCCAGTCTTTCTTAGCTCGGCAATGTCTTGAGAGGGAACATCATCGATGAATGAGCAACCACGGTTGACGCTATCTACTTTACGACAGTCGATGTCGATGCCTACGGTTTCGTAACCGGCTCGGGCGATTTCTACGCAGAGAGGCAGACCCACGTAACCGATGCCGACCACGGCTACCCGGGCTTTTCTCTTGATGATCAGAGTTTCAGGTTTCAACTTGGCTCCTTTCGGGTGCTACCAGACATTGCGGTCAAAACTACGATACTGGACTGCCTCGGTGATATGGCTTGGCTGAATATCAGCCGCGGCCTCGAGATCTGCTATTGTACGGGCAACTTTCAGGATTCGGTGGTATGCACGGGCAGACAGACCAAGACGGTCAATCGCCTGACGGAGGATTTCATGGTTCTCAGGAGTGACAGGACAGTGTTTCCGGATAAGCTGTGTTGTCATCTGCGCGTTGCAGAATACCGACCGGCGTGCCTTGACTTCAGCAAAACGTCTTAGCTGCAAACACCGAGCCTGGGTTACTCGTTGGGCAATGACGCCGGAGGGCTCGCTGTGATGTCGGGAGCAGATTTCGTCGTACTTCAGAGCCGGTACCTCAACATGGATGTCAATACGGTCGAGGAGGGGACCGGACACTTTCGAACGATAGTGCCGGATGCGAGGAGGAGAACAGGAGCAGCTGTGTCGGGGGTCACCGTAGAAACCGCAGGGACACGGGTTCATAGCACAGACCAGCATGAAGCGGGCAGGGAAGGTTAGCGAGGAGCGAGCGCGGCCGATTGTAACCTGACCATCTTCGAGCGGCTGACGAAGCGCTTCTAGAACGTCACGTCGGAACTCTGGCAGTTCGTCGAGAAAAAGAACTCCGTTGTGACTCAACGAAGCTTCGCCGGGACGTGGAACGGTTCCGCCTCCGACCATTCCTGCCTCGGAGATGTTGTGGTGGGGGGCGCGAAAAGGACGGCTTGCTACCAGTGGCTGGTCTGCTGGCAGCGTGCCGGCTACGCTGTGGATCTTAGTGGTCTCCAGAGCTTCCTCAAGGGTCAGCGGTGGGAGAATAGTAGGTAACCTCCGTGCCAGCATCGTCTTTCCTGACCCTGGCGGACCTACCATTAGAACGTTGTGTCCTCCGGCAGCGGCTATTTCCAGAGCACGCTTGGCATGGGCATGCCCATATACTTCTGCGAAGTCAACAGCGGGCGAAGCACTCTTGGTAAAGAGCTCCGCAGTGTCTGTTCTGAAGGGTGTCAGTTCTCGGTTTCCTTTGAGGAAGTTCACCAGTTCAGTAAGTGTTGTGACTCCGTAGACCGGTAAACCTTCGACAATGGCGGCTTCGGGGGCATTGATAGCCGGAAGAGCCAGCCCTCTTACCCCGGCTGCCCGACACGCCACTGCCATTGAGATTGTACCTTTGATCGGGCGCAGGGTTCCGTCGAGAGAAAGCTCGCCTAACATAGCCAGATTATGGTATGAAGACGGCGGAATTCCCCCCGCCGCTGCAATTATACCGATTGCAATTGGCAGATCGAATGAAGCACCTTCCTTCTTGACATCAGCTGGTGCTAGGTTGACAGTAATCCGACGATTCGGGAAACTCATCCCGCAGTTTCTGATTGCCGCCTGTACGCGATGCTGGGATTCCTTTACTGCTGCGTCGGGGAGCCCGACTATTGTGAACTGGGGTAGGCCCAGTCCCAAGTCAGTCTCAACGGAAACCATGAAACCATCAACTCCTAGAACAGAAGCAGAAAGTATTGTCGCTAGCACTAGAAGGCTCCGATGATGTGTTCGACCTCCGGCGGACGTCTGTTCACTATAGAGATGACGTCAAATCTGAGAGGACAGAGCTCGAGCCGACGTTGGATCAGGTAGTGTTGCGCTGTTTGTCTCAATCTCTGTTGTTTACCTATGTTCACAGCTTGGGCGGGGGTGCCGAATGCTGTTCCGGAGCGACTTTTGACTTCGACAAACACAAGGCAGTCGGCGTCGCGGAAAACAAGGTCAATTTCTCCGTGGTTTGACCGAAAGTTTGCCGTTAGAAATTTCAACCCAAGGCCGCGTAGAAGCTTTTTGGCCGCGCGCTCCCCCATTTCGCCATGCTGCAAATGCAAAGGTCTGACGGCACCGCTTCGCCATTGCTTGATTCGGTCC
>JBDRUL010000256.1:0-2915 GCA_039801305.1 Caldifarciminota bacterium
ATAAGCCAAGCAAACAACTTCGATTGTTGGAACAACTCTTCCTTCGCCAAGAAGTGTACCTCCCTTCGCACTGCCCAACCAATTATCAGAGGATCGAAATTCGAAACATGGTTAGCCGCCAGAATTAGAGGACCTTTAGTCAGATGTTCTCGCCCATGCACGCGTAACCCGAGAAACAGTCTCGCAAGTGGATACGTCAGATACCAACCAACCCGCCAGCGCAACCTCCAAGACACGGGATTCCCCCTAGTCGAACCTGATGCTGGCACTAGTTACAATCACATCCGTCGCCGAGCCAGCTCACATATGACCGCCACTTGGTCTTCAATGGTTAAATGCGTAGTATCGACCAGAACCGCTCCGGGAACACGCTTCAAAGGGCTAACACTTCTGCTCGAATCGATTCTATCGCGCTGCTGCAGGTTACTGATCACGTCCTGCCGGCTGACTTTCAGCCGCTCACCATAGAGTTCCTGCTGACGCCGCCGTGCTCTCTCGTCAAGATCACAGTCAAGGTAAACTTTCAACTGCGCGTCTGGAAACACAACACTGCCGATGTCACGACCTTCGCAGACAACATCTTGGCCAGCCGCCGCTAGCCGCTGCTCCTCTACCATCGCTTTTCGTACCTCGGGGACCGCCGATACCTGAGAGACAAGCGCACTGACACGATGTTGCCTTATCTTGTGCGAAACGTCGCGCCCATCAAGCATAACCCTGCTGGTAGTACCGTCCCAACGTACGGTAACCTCCGTACCTCTCAGCAATCTGGATAACGCGCTGCTGTCGCATATGTCCAAGCCATCCTCAATACATTTGAAGGTAACCGCCCGATACATTGCGCCGGTGTCCAGATGCCGGAACCCGAGCTTTCGTGCAACCAGCCGGGCAGTTGTCGTCTTACCCGCACCGGCGGGCCCGTCGATTGCTATGACGAACCCAGCTGGCTTGTGTCCCAAAGCCCGCCGACTGCAGTCACTCCGCCGACTCCGAGAAGGCATACTGCTGGGCAAGCTTCAACTGCATGTGCCGAAGCCGCGAGGCGATAGTCTTGGCGACCAACTTCATCACCACATAACCCAGTTTGGGGTCTCTGTCGAACTCCTGCCGCAGCCTGCCGGCATCAAATGCCAAATACTGGCAGTCGGTTAGACACTTACTGCCAGCCGTGTAATAAGGATTTCCGACCATCGCCGACCAGGCAAACATCTCACCCGGTCCCACGGTCGTAACCTGATAGGTCTGATGGACAACCCCAAGATCAAGATTCAGTACAACGCCAAGCCGACCGGTAACAAGAACACCAAACATCGTGGCGGGTTGCCCCTGCACGTCAATTGACGAGCCAGCCTTAGCGCTCCGAAGCTCAGCTATAGAAGCCAGCCTTTCAATCTCGCCATCGCTTAATTCACTGAAACCTTCTATAGTCTTCAACACCTCTCTTATGTCCACGCCAGCTCCTTCAAAAATGCTGAACCACCGATACTTCAAACACTCTATTCAATCTGGTCTGGTCATACCTGCCCAACATGTCTCTAAGCGCAAAAACCATCCTGACCCGCTCAACCACGGTTGCTGCCAGCCCGACATTGAGCAGCCCAACCTTCCCCGTGTCACCACGTCCGAAAACGGGGTCAAACTCCGCAATCAGCTCGAGCTCACCGAGCAGTGACTGATTAACAACCGCGAAGATATCCAAGCCCTTGTGATAGCTGATACCAAACTCGCAGTATGTCCGGGATATGTCTATGGACTTCCCTGCACAGAGGTACCCACCTTTTTCCGGAACTACAAACTCTTCACCCGTGAGTCCATCATAGCCCTGACTCTCAAAACCCAGCAGCAGATCAGGAATAAACCCCTCCTCGCGCAGCAAGGCAAGGCGGGCCTGAAACTCGGGTCGAGACCGAGACCAAACCGGGGAACCGGCACCGAGCAGCCTGTCTGCGCTGTATGACATTCCCAGCGTCACGCGTTCAAACAACCCCACTCCAAGACGCACCAGCAACCCGCTGCTACCCCAGAATCTGGCTGCACCGAAGTACTCAGCGTGGGCAAGTGAAACCGGCAATGGCTGATCAATGTGGTATAACGCCCCCCCGAGTACCATCGACGAAACCAACATAATCGCTGCTACTACAGAACGCATACGGCTGAGAATATACCAGCAGACAACCAAGTCAATACCGCTCACCGGCTTGATCCTTATCCTCCCTTCGCTAGACTCCACCCGATGGTACCTTCCGCGGATCAATACCTCCATCGGTGTCGCATCCTTCTCACCGGCGCCATCATGCTCTTCTCTGCCTGCGGGGCTTCTCCCACCGGCAGAGTATCCCGGCACGATGACTCCACCCGTCTCGCCCTACAGCAGGACATCACCACCTCGCGCGTCAACGCCATCGTCCTTGCCGCCCGTCGTGTATCGCCGGCGGTCGTCTCGGTAGTCGTCACCCAGACCCGGATAGTCACAGTTACTCCATTCAGTGGCTTTGGTTTCGACGACTTCTTCCGCGATTTCTTTCCTCGCCATTCCTACCGCGAGGAAGTCCGATCAATGGGCTCGGGTGTAATCGTCTCCGACGATGGTTTGATCGTCACAAATGCCCATGTTGTTTACAATGCAACTGCCATACGGGTGACACTTCCAGACAACCGTGAGTTTCCGGCTGAGGTCATCGCCATTGACGAGAACCTCGACTTGGCGCTGCTGCGCATGTCTGGTTCAGATCTGCCAGTCGCTCCCTTGGGCACGTCAGCTGATCTGATGATTGGTGAATGGACAATCGCCATCGGCAACCCGTTTGGATTTCTGATCGAAGATGCTCAACCTACTGTTACCGTGGGCGTAGTCTCGGCAGTCGGACGTGATGTGAGACCTTCCCAGGGTGACCTCGTGCTCACCAACATGATCC
>JBDRUL010000257.1:0-2911 GCA_039801305.1 Caldifarciminota bacterium
GCAATGAATTCGTCGCGGACAAGAACTGCTCTTGCCGGGTACCTTTTGGGAAGAACCCGTTCGTAGTCAGGATAAGGGCCGGCAATCTGGGGGCAGAATATGAACGTATTATCGGTCCTAAATGAGAGGTGGGTCGGATCGGCGGAGATGCTTATGGTCTCTCCGGCTCTGGGCAGGAGAGCGAATAGCTTGGGCGGCAGGATTGCGCGGAGCTTGCATGGGTAACTGCCTCGGCGCGCTGCAAATGCCAGACGGCTACCATCAGTGCTGACCATTCGTGTTTCGTTATTGTTTATTTCCCAGTTGATTCCTGTCAGTGCCTGGCGGAGCTCGTCTTTGGCGACAGCAAAACCACAGGCTTCATAAAGCTCATGCAGTGTTGAGAGCGGAAACTCGAAGTGCGTCCCTTCCGGCAATTCTTTCAGCTGGGGAAAGTCGGCGGGTGCAGCGCAGAGAAGTACTGTTCTCGTTTTTCTTGTATCCATACGCAGGTTGTTACCCTCGGTGTAGAAGGAGACAGATTCCGTTTCGAGCGCATTGACCAGTTCTGCCAGTTTCCTTGCGTTAACGATGGCGATTCCGTCTTCGGCAGCCTGCTCGAGGGGTAACCGGATTTCGAGGAATGTTTCGCCGTCGGTGGCGAGCAACAGCAGCCGGTGCTCCTTGACTACGAGCTTGACATCAACAGTTGCATCCGGGCTGGGTGTTCTCGAGGGCAAGACAGTCAATATGTTACTAAGGGTCTCATTCAGAAGTACACGGTCAATTTCGCAGCGCATGCCGACTCCTTTCCGGGCAGATATATAGCAAATAGGCAGGCGTTCGTTTGATAGTTCTATACGAATTGTGCACGCTGTCAAGCCGGGAGTTGCCCGAGACGGCGGGTATACGGGTCGGCTGTGTGGTCCTAGAAGAGAAGGACATGGGTGTTCTTGGTGTGAAACCGGGCCTGTCGAAGGGTCAGACTGATAAGGGAACTGGGCATCTTGGGATAACAGCATTGCGGAAGGTCCGGTCGCCTTACTGGTTCGGTATTGAACTGTCGGGAGGCGCCTAGGTTGAGTATCGGTGCTGTCCGGCTTGTTGAGTTCCGTTGGCGGAGTTCTTCACTCGCTGGCTTCTAAAATAGTATATGAACTCGTGTTACATTCGGAGACAGTCTCCGGGACCTGTCCCTCTGCCTACGGTTTGGGAGTCTGTTGCTTTCAGGGAGTGGTTCGGTTACTCTGTTCTTGTCCAACTCAGGGTGCGGTTTCACAAACGGTTACTACGAGACCGGTACTCAAAGCGACAGTATTGGTAGTAGGCGGGCATCAAGTTCTGGAGATATTTTTCTTCTTCTAGTGGGTAGGATTATGCCGTTGGATGCTGTGGTTATGTTGCCTAAGACTCGAGCAGGACCGATGGCAGGGGAAGGAGGTTGCGTACGTTCCTTTCTTGCGGGCTCCTGTATTAGCTGGGCTCAGGGGCTGCCTTTATCATCGTCATATCTTTCACAACCTTGTGCCCTTGACGGCCAGCCGGCTTTGACAGAGTCTCTATTCTAGGTACACTGAATGGCTCAAGGTAGATGATGCTGTCTGTTCTGCTTTATTTTGTTTTCGGTTTGTCACCACCCGAGTCTCTGTGGTGCAGGGATGTGCCTAATGACGAGGGGGGTGCCATAGAGCTGTCATGGCAGGCGGGCATGGATACCGCAGGCCTACTCGGATTTAAGGTCTGGCGGCTGGAGTCCGGCTCAATGAGGCGGCTGATTGGCGAGGAACCGGCTTCTGCGCGGGGTTACATTGATGCTGATTCTGTCCTGAACATGGTACCTTACTACTACTACGTTGAGGCGTATTCGCAGTGTGAGACCGCCGTGTCAGACAGAATTGGGCCGGTTTTTGCCAAGGCACAGTGGTTCAACACCAGCCGGGTGAACGTGCTCGTCCTCACGGTAGTGGTCTGCTGTGTATTCGGTGCCTACACGGCGCTGACCGCCGGGGGGGCAATGCTGCGGTGGCAGGCGTTACTGTTTCTGCCTGCCTGGCCAGTGTTTCCAATTCTGGTCTGTATCTTCAGCCGTCGGTCGCGCAAGGCAAGGAGGATGTTCATCCGACGTATTGCCGGACTGGACGCGATTGACGAGGCATTGGGCCGGGCTACAGAGATGGGCAGACCTATTCTTTTCAGTTTCGGCCTCGGTTACATTACCGACCTCGTAGTCGTAGCTGCTTTGCCATTGCTGAGAAGGGTAGCGCGTAAGTCAGCGGAATATTCAGTGCGATTGGTGGTTCCCAATTCCGACCCGCTGGTAATGACTGCTGCACAGGAGACAGTGAAAGAAGCCTATACTGAGAGCGGCAGGCCCGACCTCTATAGTGCCGATAACATTACCTTCCTAACTGCTGACCAGTTCGGCTATGCTGCCGGAGTGGATGGAATTATTCTGCGCGAGAAGCCCGGGGCGATCTTCTGGCTCGGGTACTTCTATGCGGAGTCACTGATCATGTCTGAGACTGGACATTCAGTTGGCGCAATCCAGCTGGCAGGAACTACTGAGACGACCCAGCTACCGTTTTTCGTTGCGGCGTGTGACTACACGATGATAGGGGAAGAGATATTTGCTGCTTCCTGCTATCTAAAACCCGAACCTCTGATGCTTGGAAGTCTGAAGGGGGAAGATTTGCTGAAACTGGTGCTCATAGTGGCCATGACAGTTGTTACAGTTGGCGCGACGGTTGCCTCGATTTCAGAATGGAACTGGCTGCAGCAAGCAGTTGCAGCGGTTGTGAGCTGGCTAGCGCCTTCTTTCTGAACAATGCTGAAGAACGGAGTCCCCATAGCAGTCGTATTTGTGACTGCGGTGCTGTTGGTAGTGGCTTTCTTCATTCCCCATCGTCCTTTTGGCGACCTTGAGTCGCGTTTC
>JBDRUL010000258.1:0-2894 GCA_039801305.1 Caldifarciminota bacterium
CAGCAGTACCTCGAAGCTGTAACCAGTTCCTGCTCCGACTCTCAGATCATCGTTGTCTCGCACTACCACCTGGATCATTTTGTTGCCGAGCGCAACCCCCGTCTGTACTCAGGCAAGACCATACTGGCCAAATCGGTTGACGACCTGCCTGCCAGACAGGCCGCTGCTGCCAGACGATTTTTCGCAACGATCGATGGCCTGCCCTCGGAAATCGTCTGGGCTGACGGCCGGCGCTTCCGCTTCGGCAAGACCGAGATAGGATTCTCCAATCCGGTCTGGCATGGAGGTGTCGAAGCCCAACCCGGCAAAGTCCTGATGACAGAAGTTCAGCGTGGATCAACGAAGGTTCTGGTCGCTTCTGACGTTGCCGGACCGGTATCGCGCGACACTGCGGAACTGATTGCCAGTCTGGGGGCTCAGGAGGTAATACTGGACGGCTATCCAAGTTACGGGCTTGGAACCTTTGCCAACCTTCGTGACCTCGTCTGCAGTATCATCAATGTATGTCGGATTCTCGCTGCCCCGCAGCTACGCACCCTGTTGATCGATCATCACCTGGCCCGCGATCCGGACTATCCGAGCCGCTTCCGACTCTGCTATACCAGGGCAGCAGCACTGCGACGCCGGTTCGGCACTGCTGCCGAGCTCACCGGCCAGGCCAACGTATTCTCCGGCACCAGAGCGCGCGGTCGCGAGCCGGCCAGGAAACCGGAGCTGTCCATTTCTGACTGCCGGCAGATTCTCGAGCAGGCAACAACGGCAGGAGAGATCGACGGCGACTGGCTTGCCGAACTCGATCGGCTCGTCAGCCAGTAGTCGGAGCTACACGAAGCGTTCGGTTATCAGGTTGCGGCTGGCGCCAGCACTCTCAGCAGGGCAGCGGCAAGAACCGGAATCTCAGGATCACGGACTGTCCGCAGGTCAACGCAGACTGAATCAGACTCTACGCGGCAGAATACCGGCGGTCGGTGCCAGCGCAGCCTGCGGGCAACTTCCTCTGCGCTTGCCGCTCTCGGTCTTATCACGACAACCTGCGTAGGCAGACTCTGTCCGGCCAGTGAACCTCCGCCTACCTCAGAGAGAGACGATTTCACCTCTAGGTCAGCGATACCGGCAAGTCTGGGTTTGATCCGGCGCAGAAGCGAACGTACCTGCCGCTGAAGCTCAGCCCGATCCTTGAGCAGCAGCTGCCAGAGCGGATGTTCACGCACCAGTCGCTCTTCGTCCAGAAACAGCTCGAGCGTTCGCTCCAGAACCGAATAGGTAAGTTTGTCACACCGCAGTGCCCTTGTCAGCGGGTGCTTCTTCAATAAGTCAATCCACTTCTTCCGGCCGACGATGATCCCGGCCTGGCACCCGCCAATCAACTTGTCGCCGGAAAAACATACGATATCGGCACCTGTCCTGATTGAATCCTGCACCAGTGGCTCGCTGGGCAGACCGTACCGGGAAAGATCAACAAAAGCTCCTGAACCAAGGTCATCGATCACCATTACCCCTGTCTCCCTGCCCAGCTCCACGAGCTCGGCAAGACCGACCTCCTTGGTGAATCCTATGATCCGGTAGTTCGAAGTATGCACCCGCAGCAGCGCCGCTGTGTTGCTGTTGATCGCATTGCGATAGTCCCGCAGATGAGTTCGGTTCGTTGTTCCCACCTCGACCATCCGGCAGCCGCTCTGCATCATCACCTCGGGGATCCGGAAGGAACCGCCTATCTCGATCAGCTGTCCGCGGGAGACAATCACCTCACGGCCACTGGCCAGCGCGGTCAGAACCAGCAGCGTTGCCGCACAGTTGTTGTTCACCACCATCGCCGCCTCAGCCCCGCTGAGTTCGCAGAGCAGTGGCTCGACATGCCGGTAGCGGCTACCACGGCGGCCCGTGTCCTGGTCTATTTCCAGAGAAGAGAAACCGGCCCCGATGTCTGCCAAGGCCTCCTGAGCAGCCGGACACAGGGGTGAACGACCCAGACCGGTGTGGAGCAGAACGCCCAGACAGTTGATAGCCCGGGTCAACGTGGGGCGCTGCTGCCCGCGCAGACGACGGCACAATTCATCTCTATCAAATCTCACGTTGCTGCCGTTCAGTAGTCCCGCCCGCACCTCATCAATGTACTGACGCACAATCCGCACTGCCATCCGGTGGTGCAGCCGGCGTGCAGTCTCCACAACGCCGGGTTCAGAGAGCACTCCGTCAACCGACGGCAGCTCTCTGAGCCGGCGTCTGAGTTCTTCCTCAGGAATTCCAGACATCGCCATCAACGCACCAGCCTCTGCCGCAGAAGAGTGGCGCGGCGCTCGTCTCTCTCCGCCGGCATGAGGTTCTCACCGAGCACAGCCTGCAGATTCGCCGGACGCACCAGCAGCATGAGCCGGCCGACCTCGGCCAGAGTTACTTCGTTGATCAGACCCAGGACCACACCGAACCTCACCAGCGCCAGCAGATTCGTCGCCTCCTCAGAGGTCAGGATTCTTGCTCCCTTCAGCAACCCCATTGCCCGGTAGACCTTATCCTCCACCTCTACCCGGAGATTGCGCATCAGATACTCACGCGCCTTGCGTTCATAGTCAATAACCTGCTGGCAGATGCCGGTAACGCTCTCCAGAACCTCGAACTCGGACAATCCCAGTGTGCGCTGGTTGGAAATCTGAAAGAGGCTGCCCTTGGTCTCGGTCCCCTCGCCGTACAACCCGCGCACGGCAAGCCCGATATGCAGTACACCCCGAAGTACCTTTTCGATCTCCCTTGTAACCACCAGTGCAGGCAGATGCACCAATACCGATGCCCTCATACCCGTCCCGACGTTCGTGGGGCAGGCAGTAAGAAATCCGAAATCGCTCGAAAATGCATAGGCGACCTCGTGTTCAAACCGTTCATCCATCTCAGCCGCTTTC
>JBDRUL010000259.1:0-2892 GCA_039801305.1 Caldifarciminota bacterium
GAGTGCTGCGGCACCGGTGGCACGACTGGGGATCGGTGCGCGCAACCATCACCTCACCGCAGTCCTGGCAGTAGAAGACCGGTATTCTGT
Source organism: Caldifarciminota bacterium (assembly GCA_039801305.1). Lineage (GTDB taxonomy): Bacteria > Hydrothermota > Tepidihabitantia > Tepidihabitantales > Tepidihabitantaceae > JBDRUL01. Next base: position 91 of record JBDRUL010000259.1, read on the forward strand.
GTCCCCACCAGAGCTGCCTGGAGATGCACCAGTCGCGCACGTTGTTCATCCAGTCCAGATAGACCTTGGTCCAGCGCGCCGGTATGAACTCTATTCTGCCTTCTTCGACGGCTGCAATTGCCGGTTTTGCCAGCTCTGCCATTCTGACAAACCACTGCTCTGATATCAGCGGCTCTACTATTGTGCCACACCGTTCGCAGATTCCCACGCTCAGCCGGTAGGGCTCGATCTTCTCCAGAAGTCCCTGCTCCTGCAGGTCGGCGATGACGAGTCGGCGGCACTCTTCGCGCGTGAGTCCCTGATAGCGTTCAGGTACCAGACTGGTCATCCGCGCGTCCTCATCGATGACCTTGAGGAACTCAAGCCCGTGGTGCCGGGCGATTTCGAAGTCCACCGGATCATGGGCTGGGGTGACCTTCACCGCACCGGTACCGAAGTCACTGAGCACCAGTTCATCAGCGACTATCGGAACAGTCCTGCCGGTCAGGGGCAGAATGAGCCGCTGGCCGACAAGGTGCCGGTAACGCTCGTCCGATGGGTTGACCGCGACTGCTGTGTCGCCGAGCATCGTCTCAGGCCGGGTGGTGGCAACCACCAGATAGCTCCGCTCGGCTTTCTGCTCCTGAAACGGGTAGCGGATGTACCACCAGTGGCTGTCGGCCTCCTGCCGTTTGACCTCAAGGTCAGAGACAGCAGTGTGGCAGCGCGGACACCAGTTGACGATCCGGTTGCCCCGGTAGATGAGCCCTTCCTCATAGTAGCGGACAAAAGCCTCTCTGACCGCATTGCTGCAGATCTCGTCCATCGTGAAGCGGGTGCGGCTCCAGTCGCAGGCACAACCCAGAAGCTTGAGCTGCTCGATGATGCGCGTGCCGTACTTCTCCTTCCACGCCCAGGCGCGCCTGAGGAACTCTTCCCGGCCGATCTTGAACCGGTTGGTACCTTCTGCTGCCAGTGCCCGGTCAAGATGCGTATGGGTGCCGATGCTCGCATGGTCGGTTCCGGGCAGCCACAGGGTCTCAAAACCCTGCAGCTTCTTGAATCTTATCTGGATATCCTGAAGAGTGTTGTTCAGCGCGTGCCCGACATGGAGCGAGCCGGTGATATTCGGCGGCGGAATCACGATTGAGAACTTCGGCTTGCCTGAAGACGGATCAGCCACAAACAGCCGGTTATCTTCCCAGAACCGGTACCAGTGTGCTTCGACCGGCTGCGGATCGTAGCGGGAAGGGAAATCGCCTGATTCTCTGTCGGGCATCCGGCTATTATAGGAAGGTGCTGAGAAGCGTCAAGGCACGTGCCGTCCCCACTTAAGCGGACGACACTTTCTTCCTTGACTCTGCGCCTGCCAGCCGGAAGAGAACTCCCAAAAGCGCGTTCTGAGAGAGCGAGCAGGGAGCGATGCAGTCTACTGACAGCCGCCATGTCAGTGTGGCATTCATACCGGCACTGCCACCAAGCTGGCAGGTGACGGTCAGGAGCGGCAGCGCGCCAAGTCACAGATGTGCCGCAGGTTGGGTTACACTGCCAGCAGCAGGCGGGATATCTTCTGCTTATTGGGGGGCATGGGTGGGGGCTATCCCGGGGACTGTCCGGGGGCATGCCCGGGGCATGCCCCCCTCTGAGCTAAGCGTATGGTATGATGGCAGATACCAGTCTGGAATGTGGCGGTTTGTGCAGAGTTCTGATCCTGCCCGGGCAGACTAGTCGGTGCGTCTGATCAGTATGCCTGATGCACGGAGCAGCCAGCTCTTCTCACCCCGGCGCAGCCGGACAACTGCCGCAGCGGTTCTGCCCGGCTCCCATTTTGGTCCGTTGGTCAGATGGAGTTGGAGCGGTTCCTGCTGGTTGCTCAGCGTTGGTGTCCATTGCTCCTTGTCCAGAGTGAGCCGGATGTGCTCGATGTGCAGATCTGCCGGCAGGGGCAGGTTGTCGTCAGCGACGATCCGGACGATTCCCATCATCGGTTGTCCGCCGGGTGGAGATATCGGCTGGAAGTCGCGCCAGAGCTCGACCGAGAGCCGCAGGGTACGGCCTTCGATCTGTACCGACTCCGGCACTGAGCTACTCTCAACCGGTGGTTTTGTGCGGCAGCAGGGCAGATGGCAGGAGGCAAGGAAGAGAGCAAGCAAAGAGAGATGGCGCATGGGCTATTCTAGCACCGGTTCCAGACTGGAGCAAATGCGGACTGATACAGCAGGCAGGTTGGTTTGCTGTAAGATGATTCCGTAAGGATGTTGGTGCAGCAGTAGTCAGATTGCTGTGTCCTGCAGAGCTTCTCTCATCGCCAAGGTCTTTGAGTGCAGCTCTGCCAGTCTTTCGTAGTCGACACAGCGCACACGGTTGTGGAGCGGTTCATACAGGCTGCGGCTGATAACTGCCTCGAACTGGGCTCGTCTGACCCGATGGCCTACAGCCAGCAGCTCTGTCCGGAAGTCTACGAGCTCTGAAAACTTCTCGAGCGCGGCTCGGAAGTCGGTGGTGTGTTCAATCTCAATGGCAGTTGCTGGGAATCCGCGTGAGTTGAACCAGATAACATCGATGGCGCTGACCGATCTCAGGATGTGGTCGTAGGTGAAGCGCGGAATCACAGAGGTATCGGCAATCTCGCCCAGCCGTCGTCCGGCACAGAGCCGGTTGGCATCCTGTGCCGGCACATAGGTCTTGTAGCCTCTGAGCCTGCCGAGCTCAAGGGCAAGACCCTGATAATAGGAATGGGAGAGTTCGGCACCCTTTGATGTCCGGTCATCAGGGTTCTGAATCAGGTGCTGAATGTCCTGAGGGAGCTTTCCGCGGTATTCG
>JBDRUL010000260.1:0-2867 GCA_039801305.1 Caldifarciminota bacterium
CTTAACAAGCACAGCAAAACACACGAGGACATGATGCGACGCCGCCTGTCGGTCTTTCCCTGGGTTCTCGCTAGCGTTGCGTTACCGCAGACATCCGCCCACCAGCCTGAAGCTCCGGGCCCCTCCGAACCAGTTGCAGCCCCAATCGAACCAGGCTCTCAGACTCCGCCGGCACAGCCAGTAACTGGAACCGGTCAGGGCCCACGTTCTACAGGTATTCTCGGATCACTACTCCCGCTAATACTGATTTTTGCTGTCCTCTATTTCGTGATGGTATTACCTCAGCAACGACGCCAAAAGAAGCACCAGCAGATGCTGCAGTCTCTGAAGCGCGGCGATCGAATAGTACTTTCATCTGGCATTCTGGGAATAGTTAGCGAAGTGAGAGAGGCCACCCTGCTCGTAAAGATTGCCGAAAACACGGTCATCGAAGTAGAAAAAGGTTCGGTTGCCGCAAGGTCAGGAGCCGACAAATAGACTATAGACTGTGGTAGACGCAACCGGTGGTCGGAACAGAAGAATTGTTCTCTACGGTAACCCGGTGCTCAGACAGCCAGCTGCCCGAGTTGCCAGTATCACACCAAAGACAAAGCAGTTGGTCGCCGACTTAATTACCACAATGCTACAGCAGGATGGTCTCGGATTGGCAGCTAACCAAATCGGTGAACCTGTAGCGATCATTGCGATCAATCCCAGAGCTGCCGGGCTCGACCACGATCCTTGCTGCATCATCAACCCGCAAGTCACCTTTACCCGGGGCAGACTCGAAGCCGAAGAAGGCTGCCTATCGTTTCCGGGGCTCTACGAAGTTGTCGCACGTCCCAGACTGGTAGTAGTTGAAGGAACTGACGTCGAAGGTGAAACCACGAGACTGTCCGGCGAGGGACTCATGGCACGAGTTCTTGCACACGAAGTTGACCATCTCCGAGGTATACTTTTTATCGATCATCTTGGCTCCAGCCGCCGCCAGCTTCTTCTCGACCGACTCAACGAATTCAAGAAGCGCGAACTTCTGGCATGCAGGTAGTCTTCTTCGGCACCGCGTATTTTGCCGTACCCATCTTAGACGCTCTATGCCATGCCGGACATCAGGTAGACCCCGTCATTACTGCTCCACGGAAACCAAAAGGCAGAGGACTCAAGCCGCTGCCAAGTCCTGTCGAGGCAACAGCCGGCCAGCGGGGCCTGCGTGTTCTAACTCCAGTCAATCCACACGACAACGATGTAATCCGCATCATTACCCAAGTCAAACCTGATGTTGGTATCCTTGCCGCCTATGGGACTATCCTGCGCGACGTACTTATCTCCCTACCTCAACTTGGTTTCCTCAATGTCCATCCCTCTTTGTTGCCTGAATATCGCGGTGCGGCACCAATACAGCGAGCATTACTCGACGGCCGAACCGTGACCGGCGTGAGCGTTATCATTATGACCAATGAACTTGACGCTGGCGACATCATCTGTCAACGATCCGTCCAGATACAACCGGATGAGAACGCTGGTGACTTGTCACTTCGTCTTGCCAAGATCGGTGCAGAGCTGACTCTCACCGCACTTGATTCACTCAGAACAGGCTGCGTGCGCACGATACCCCAGCCGCCAGTCGGCATCTCCTGGGCTCCCCGGCTCTCAAAGGCCGACCGCATTCTTGATTGGACACTGCCAGCAATCAAGATCCACAATCAAATCCGAGCTCTAGCGCCTGAACCCGGAGCAATCACGACCTTTCGTGGCAGCCCCGTACTTGTCCTACGCTCACGTGTATTGCCACTGGAAACTGAACTTCCGGCAGGAACGCTGATTCTTGAACACCCTGGAACGGTAGTCGCCACGGGTTACGGTACGCTGGAACTCCTTCAGGTAGCTCCCGCAGGCTCTCGCGTCCAAACAGGCGTTGATTTTCGCAATGGTCGAAGGTTCCAACCCGGCGAAAAGCTGCTATGAAAAAGCGCCGTGGCAGTGCTGTCCGGCTATTCGCCGGTGTGCTGATAACCCTAGCACTAATTGTCGGCTTCGCTTTCGTTGGCAATTCCCTCTTCATGCCGCTGCTGACCAGGCGACTGACGGAAGTGGTAGTTCCAGAAGTTATAGGGATGTCGCGTGATGAAGCTGAACGCCTCCTTCTAAAATCTGGGTTCGCCATCGGCTCAATTCGCGAGGTCCGCCACCAAACCTATCCACCGGGCCAAGTGGTAGCGCAGTACCCGCGTCCCGGACGGAAAGCAAAACGAGGACGACCTGTGGACCTTGAAGTATCGACCGGTGCCGCCCAGGTGACCGTACCTCGCGTTGAAGGTCTGCCAGTAGCCAGCGCTATTTTTGTACTTGAGCAAAGCGGACTGGCTGTAGCTCGCATCGAATCATTACGCACTCCTAGGTTGCTACCAAGTCAGGTTGTTTCCGTAAAACCGCCTGTTGGCTCAGAAGTCCCGCCCGGAACCGAGGTGGTTATCTCGATTTCAACGCGCGCCGGCGCCTTTCAAATGCCAGCCCTTGTTGGGATGGACATAGAAGCCGCTGAAGGAATTATAGCCTCCCAAGGTCTGATTCTGGGAGAAATACAGACTGCAATAAGCGCTGAACCAGTCGGACGTGTACTTGTTCAGTATCCGGAAGAAGGGATGCCGGTAGTTGAAGGCGATACAGTGACTCTTATTGTATCCGGACATAGACGGTGATACTGAATTTGTGGAACAGAAAACAAGATGAAAGTATCAGTATCGATCCTTGACTGCAACTTTCTGCAACTAGAACAAGAACTGCAGGCAGTTTCAACGGCGGGTGCCGATTATATACATCTAGACGTAATGGACGGGTACTTCGTCCCAAACCTCAGTTTTGGCGTGCCAATAGCCCGCGCCGTACGG
>JBDRUL010000261.1:0-2866 GCA_039801305.1 Caldifarciminota bacterium
CGCTGCGGGCCAGCGCAGCCCTGACAGTAGCCGGCGGCCGACCGTTCCCCCACTTGACCCACATCTTATGTTTTGTGCCGTTTTTTCGACGCATATCTTGTTTGCTTATGTTTTGTCCAACCCTCCAACAAGGGAAACAACATCTCAACGGGCGTGCCTGTGTGTTTGGCCTCTGCCGATACGTTCGAGGACGACAATTCCGCTGCACAAGCTCCGCTGATCACTGTCGGTAATCCGCCGCAAGTTCACAATCTGCACTTCGCGGGGGATAGCGACTGGGTCAGATTCTCGGCCACCGCGGGCGTTAGCTACACATTGGAGACGTCAGATCTTGGGCCGGGCGCAGACACCTATCTCTATCTCTACGACACCGATGGCGCCACCTTGCTCGCCAGCAACGATGACTATGGAGGCACGCTCGCCTCACGCATCGAGTGGTCTGCACCCGCAGACGGCACGTATTTCGCTGTGGTAAGGCACTGGAATCCCAACGCAGGGGGTTGTGGGACAGCATACAAACTTATTCTGTTAACCACTCCAACACCAAGTGTAACTTACGTAAGTTTATTTGGCTGGGGCGCGCAAGCTCCGGTCCGGGAATTCAACGGCGCAGGTTCCATCGCAATCGGTCCTGATGGCAGTATATATGTAGCTGATATCGGCAACTCCCGCATTCAGAAGTTCGACTCTGGCGGGAACTTCATCACCATGTGGGGAAGTATGGGTAGTGGTGACGGACAGTTCTGGCAGCCTGAAGGTGTCGCCGTCGATCCTGCCGGCAACGTGTATGTCGCTGATTCTCGAAACAACCGTATCCAGAAATTCACAGCTGCGGGCAACTATCTGGGCCAATGGGGAAGCTATGGTCAGGGCGACGGGCAGTTCAGCAATCCCAAAGGCATCGCTGTCGACGCAGCGGGAAATGTCTATGTCTCGGACGCGGAGAATCATCGCATTCAGAAATTCACTGCCACGGGCGTTTTCGTGACGAAGTGGGGTAGCCGGGGCAGTGGCGACGGTCAGTTTAATGGCCCATACGGACTCACTACAGATTCTGCAGGCAACCTGTATGTTGCAGATAGATGGAACAGCCGTATTCAGAAGTTCACATCCACTGGCACATTCCTCGCAAAGTGGGGTACTGATGGTACGGGAAACGGGCAGTTTCGGGAAGTCTGGGCGGTCGCCTTGGACTCAGCAGGGAACATATATGCAACTGATCACTGGGGCGGGCGGGTTCAAAAGTTCAGCCCGACAGGTGCCTTCATCGCTCAGTGGAATACCCCAACGGGTGGCGGGTCGTCTTTTGCTCTACCTTCCGGAATCGCAGTTGACCAGAGTAACAATCTCTATGTCGCAGAGTTCTGGGGACACCGGGTCCAAAAATCCACCACGTCCGGCGTTTTTCTGTTGAGTTGGGGCCAGAAAGGTACAACTAACGGTCAGTTCGACGGAGCTGGCGGTATCGCAGTTGCCCCAAGCGGAGAGGTGTATGTGGCTGACACTTGGAATGCCCGCTTGCAGAAATTCGCTAGCGATGGTGCCTTTCTTTCGAAGCGCGACGATATGGCCTACGTAGGTGGCATCGCAATTGATAGTGCTGGGATCGTGTACGCGCAAAACGGAGATACGATTCGGAAACTGGCGCCGGACGGGAGCCTGATTCTGCAATGGGGCGGCGCTGGCACTGGAGATGGCCAGTTCATCGGGCCCGATGCCATTGCGGTGGATCGCAATGGCTATGTTTACGTGGCAGACCGAGGGAACCACCGCATCCAGAAGTTCACATCTGGTGGCGCTTTTGTTGCGAAGTGGGGTAGTCAAGGCACGGGGGATGGTCAGTTCGATCAGCCGTCAGGGATAGCGGTAGATGAACTGGGCAACGTGTACGTGGCAGACTCAGGCAATTCTCGCGTTCAGAAGTTCTCATCCAGCGGTACATTCTTGACGAAGTGGGGTGGCCCGGGCGAGGGAGACGGCCAGTTCAACTGGCCGCAAGGGCTGGCAGTTGACAGTGCCGGAACCCTCTATGTAGCTGACACGAACAATCACCGGATCCAAAGGTTCACCTCCAACGGTGGCTTCCTGACCAAGTGGGGTGGCTTGGGGTGCGGCCGCGGTCAAATGAGCGGCCCCAAGGGAGTAGCCGTAGATAGGACTGGAAACGTTTATGTGCTCGAATACCACAACGGCCGCGTCCAGGTGTTCGGAGCGGCCGTCCCCGCCACGTGGCGCGCGGAATACTACGGCAACCGTTGGTTGGCAGGCGCCCCAGGTGCGATCAGGAACGAGTCAGCGATCGATCACACTTGGAGCTATGAGGCGCCGATTGCAGGGATCCCTGCAGACAACTTTTCCGTTCGGTGGGAGCGCAACGTTCATCTCAATGCGGGCACCTATCGGTTCAGCGTTACAGCAGACGATGGTGTCCGGCTCTGGGTTGATGAGCATCTGCTCGTGGAGAAGTGGCAAGAGCAGCACGCCGCAACCTACACCGCTGACATGACACTGACAGAGGGGTATCATCTGATCCGAATGGAGTACTTTGAGAACCTGGGTGTTGCCACAGCACGGTTGTCGTGGGAGCAAGTGCAGCCTAGCGACGTACGCCTGTTTCTGGAGCCTGATTCCACGGTCAAGAGTACCAGTGAGATGTTTACACTGACCCTCAAGGTCGAGCTGCCCTCCAGTACTGCGGATACCGTGGATGCTTACATCGACTTCGATCCGACCTATCTGGAAGTTGTCGACGCGCTGGGGAATCCGGCCACAACGATCGAGCTGAACACCGCAATCTTCGGGAGCGCAACCGTCAACAGTGTCAACAACGCACTCGGCCAGATCAACTTCTCGGCTTCCAAGTACG
>JBDRUL010000262.1:0-2853 GCA_039801305.1 Caldifarciminota bacterium
CCCTATCTTCACACGTGCTCCAACTATTGTCCGCCCCATGATGACGGCCCCGGGGAAGACTTCTGAATCTGCCCCAATGACCACGTTCGAACCAATATAGACCAAGGGCCATATGATCGCGCTCTCTGCTATTTGTGCACCTCTCTCAATCCACGCTCCAGTTCCGGACTGAGAAACTGTCATCATTTAACAACTAACATGCAACAGGAAAGGCAACGCTACTGTTGAATAGCAGAAAGCAGAACCCGCATCACTGCTCCAACTTGTTCACGCAGGAACTCTGGCCTCTCTGCCTCCCCTGACTGGGTCTGCCTCACCGTGGACAAGCGCACATCTGCCAATGAGAGTTCGAAACTGATCCTTCGATCACGTTTACTGCAGGAGCCATAAATAACGTAATCAACATCTAAACTGCGACCAATGTCCAGTGCCTGCTCCAGCGCTATCTGCTGATCAGTTAGATTCCGCTCCAACGCCACCTCATCCGTCCTACGGGGAGGGATAACTTCTGTATTAGGAGCAGCCTGCACGAAATCGGAGACAAACGTACGAATCTGTTGACCAGTACGCTCTTGTTTAGCCTGGTCGTTTGTCTCCCATATTGGAGTGACTACAAAACGACGACGCTGCGAGCCCGGGGCTACTGGCACGTACTCTCGGTTCAACTCGTCAATGACCATATCAGTTAGGTCAAGCCCTTGGACAGCAAAAAGAATTCCTGCTTTGGCTGCATCAACAACAAGCGAGAATCCTTCGTCAGCCGCTATGCGAGCCACTGCTGAGTCTATTCTTCTGACGATCGGTGCAATCAGCTCCCGGTTCTTCTGTTCGATCCTGCCCTCATTACCATACACTTCGTTCAAGAACGCCTCGTAGCGACGCTTCTTTTGCTCCACATCAGCCTGTTTACTCCGTCTTCCTTCTTCGGACAGCGTCAGCTGCTGAGAATCGTACTCCTGCCTAGCAGCTTCATAGTCGTTTCTAAGAGAATCAACCTTAGCCTCAAGCCGGCCGATCTCCTGCGTCAGCAAACGCTTGGCCTCGGCCGCAGCTTCACATCTAGCTATCACACGGTCTGTATCAACGTAGCCAATCTTGAATTCCTTAGCCCAAACGAGTTGCAATCCCGTAACGACGATGGCGAAGGACAATAACCACCTCATGGCTCTCTCCTCTGGGAAATTGCAGTTTTAACAATGCTGGGCCTAGTAACTTCGTATCCGCTACATCCGTCTTCCATCACGCGTACTCTTATTAGAGAGCGAGTTTGTGCGGGGGTACTGGGCAAGAGCTTCAGTCGAAGATAATTGTCTGTTAGCACCGTTTCTGACGACTCTACCACCGCCCGGCGGATGCTGCCGGTGAATTGCGTTCTGTAACGAACCCGTCGTTCCATGTCAATATCAATCAATTCACGCACTCTCATTTGCTTGTCGTGTTTAGCAACACAGTCGACGGCATCGAACACGGGGGTACCGAGACGTCTCGAATATGGGAACACATGCAGGTAGTCGATCGGCATAGCCTCTATGAAACACCGTGTCATCCGAAATGACCGATCGGTTTCTCCAGGGAAACCGACAATAATGTCAATCCCGACGTTTGCGTCAGGCCTGATCCGCTTTAAGGTTTCCAAGAGTTGAGCGAAGTCCCTAGTAGTATAGCTTCTGCCCATTCGCCGCAGCAGAGCATCGTCACCTGACTGCAGCGGCAAGTGAAAATGTGGACAGACCCGTTCTTCAGCAAACATACCCAAGAGCTCTGCATCGAAAGCCTCTGGTTCCAATGAAGCAAGACGCAGACGGAAGTCACCCGGAACTGCCAAGAGTTCTGCCAAGAGCAATGCCAAGCCGCCTCGGTATCGTCCCAAGTTCAGCCCGGTAATAACAAACTCGGCAAAGCCATCATCAAGTAGACGAACAAACTCTGCTCGCGCACGTTCGGGAGAAATTGACCACAACCGCCTGCGGACACGACTGGGACGACAGTATGTGCATCCTGCATCGCACCCGTCTTGCACTTTAAGGAATGCGCGGCTGCGGCGGGGATGGGGACCGTATCCGTCGATCTCGGCCTGTTTTCGATCGCTATTCCAAATCTCACAAACGCCGGGAACGGAAAGCACCCTCCGTGGATCGGCATCAACTAAACATCCCATTGCCACTACCCTTGCACCGAACCGCACTGCGCGACGCACCCACTTCAGTGATTTACGGTCTGCTGCCTCAGTAACACTGCACGTGTTAACATAACACTCTTCAGCCGAGTCAAGTTCATCAACTATCTCTACCCCCTGCTTGATCAGTTTCGCGACCAGCATATCGCTTTCGGCCTGATTCAATCGGCAACCTATGGTTACAACTGCAGCAGTCACGTACCTATCATAGTGGGCAAAAATGACATTCAGTCCCCGCCATCTTCTTCCCGAATATGATCCTCCAGAGTGAATTTGTCCGTCGGACGCTCTTCCTGCTCGAAGTCATCGTGCTCATCCTGCACTGATCTTTCAGCCTCCGGCAGCAAGGCTCGTTCACTTAGCGTTACCCTACGGTTAGCAAGATCTACACGCATAACCTTCAACTGAATCTCTTCACCAATCTGGTAGTTCTCCTTTGCTTTCTTACCACCTCGGGCAAGCTGGCTCAGGGGTACAAATCCCTCGATACCATGGGGTAATGCCACGACCACTCCCGGTTTCGGCAGATCAAGTATTCGGGCCATTATCACGTCGCCCTCTTTAAGCTCACGGCTCAGGAGGTAAAAGGGATCCTCCTGAGTTTGCTTCAGACCTAGAGTTATCCGACGATTCTCCCTGTCTATACCCAGTATGATTGTCTCAACCTTCTGTCCCCT
>JBDRUL010000263.1:0-2851 GCA_039801305.1 Caldifarciminota bacterium
ACCACGTCTCCTCGGCTGAGGTCAGAAACCTGTCCCTGAAGAAAAAGGGATTGAGACGTGTCGCCTTATGACTATGGCTATTTCCTGCCCGGCAACGTCAGAAACCTGTCCCTGAAGAAAAAGGGATGAACAGAAGTGACTGGTGAGTAGTGAGTAGTGAATAGCAGGAACAGGGGTCTGAAGACTGCTCACTGTTCACTGGTCTCTTGCTCTGTTCTTGCACGGCGAGTAGCGCGAGACGTCGGGTAACGGCGTAACAGCAGTATCTTGAGACTGATATGCCAGAGTGGGGCTGTCGGGCTGGGCTGTCCACCCGGGCAGCTCCGGAGTGATTCCCCAGATGCTGTGGGAGGTGCTGCGGGAGATGCCGTCCGGGTCCCTTTTCAGGGTTCAGACAGGGGCTCGCTGGCAGGTCCAGAGCAAGACTCCGGGGGCGGTGCCGAAGCAGAGCCTGAGCCTTGTCCAGATGGGATTGCCGGCGGCGATGCCGATAGTGACGCTGAGGAATGTGCTGATGGCTGTCCGGTGAGCGATGCCGGTACGGGTGCAGGGCGAAGTCCGCTGGGAAGTGCCGGCTGGGACGCCGGCTGGGATGCGCTGAGGCGCTCCGGTGGGGGTGATGATGCGGGCTCAGACAGCAGTGGCAAATCGGGGCGGGTCATATGACCCGCCCCGACTTGGTGTTAGCGCAGAAAGTTAGAGTTTCACGAATACCGCTACTCTGCGTCCGCCTCCGGTTTCGAGCAGGACAAAGTAGGTACCGGCAGTGAGCTGGTGGTCAGGTACCGTGATGAGATGAGTACCAGCTTCTCGGGTCCCGCTGGCGAGAACAAGGAGCCTTCTGCCGGTGGCGTCGTGGAGCGAGACCGTCGCTTCTCCCCTCTCGGGCAGGCTGTAGCGGATCTGCGGGCTTCGGTCAGCCGGGTTCTGGAGCACACTGATCCCCAGCCGGCATTGCTGCGAGCGTTGTTCAGCAATCGCGGTGCGGTGTTCCCAGTGGAATGTTCTTGACCAGCGGTTGTCGGTCTCGAGTGATTCGACAACCGTATTGGTGGAGTCGATGAACATTGCGAGTTCGTGGTCACCAGCAGTCATCATCCGGGGTATGTCTTCGGCGCTGGCATAGTAGCCGGCAGGCAGAGAGTCGAGGTAGAATCCCTGCCAGGGAGTGCCGTCTTCATAGAGATAGGTGTAGAATCTGGGGTGGGCAGTGGCGCTGCCGGTGTTGGCAAAGGCGAAGTCGATGAAGGTGGTGTCGAAGTCGTTGAGGTCTGGTCCGACCGTATGGGTGTTTCTGACATTTGAGGGTACGATCGGATAGTCCCAGCCCTGCGGTGTGAAGAAAGTGAGATTGGGCAGGTTGGTGGTGATGTGCTGCCAGTTGAAGCCGCGGGAGTAGCGGTTGTCGGTCTCGTCGGATTCGACAACAGTGTTGGTGGAGTCAATGAACATCATGAGGATATGCAGCCCGGAAGTGAACATACGGGGGTGGTCTTCGACATAGACATAGCTGCGCGGAGGTAATGATTCGATGTACCAGCCGGCAAAGGGCACTCCGTCCGAGTAGGTGTAGGTGTAGAAGCGGGGTCTTGCCCAGGCGTTGCCAAAGTTTGCCAGACACCAGTCGATAAAGGTGGTGTCACGGTCGTTAAGGTTCGGACCGACACGGTGGGTGTTGCGGACGTTTGAGGGCACCAGCGGAAAGTCCCAAGTGGTATCCGGCACATACGGAGCAAGGTTGGGCAAGGTGGCAGGGTCATGCCGCCAGTTGAATGTTCTTGACCAGCGGTTGTCGTTCTCGTTGGACTCAAGCACAACGTCGAAGGAGTCGACAAACATGCCGAGTGTGTGGTCGCCGGCAGGAACAAAGAAGTCGTCGTCCTCGTAATAGCCATACCAGCCGGGTGGCAGGGAGTCGATGTAATAGCCGTTTGCGGCTCTGCCGTCAATGTAGAGATAGCAGTAGAATCTGGGTCTGGCAGTGGCGTTGCCGTCGTTGATGAAGGCATGGTCGATGAAGGTGGTGTCGTAGTCGTTGAGGTCAGGACCCACCGTATGGGTGTTTCTGACATTTGAAGGCACGATGGGATAGTCCCAGCCGGTCGGAGTGTAAGGCCGCAGGTTGGGTTGGGCACCGCCAGTGAGGCGCCAGGTGAAAGACCTTGACCAGCGGTTGTCGTTCTCCAGGGATTCGACAACGACATTGGTCGAGTCGGTGAAGCCGGCAATCGTCCAGGTACCGCCGGGCACCATTATCGGAAAGTCGTTGTAATAGGTGTAGTAGCCGGCAGGCAGAGACTCGGTGTAGAAGCCGGCAAAGGGCGAGCCGGCACGATAGAGGTAGGTGTAGAATCTGGGACGGGCAGTGGAGGTGCCGTTGTTGCCGACGGCAAAGTCAAAGAAGGTGGTCTCGGCATCGTTGAGGTCTGGTCCGACTGTGTGAGTGTTGCGGACATTTGAAGGTACTATCGGATAGTCCCAGCCGGCCGGTGCATAGAAGAAGAGATTGGGCAAGCCTTCAGAGTTTGCAGCTGGCGCCTGAGCGCCAATCGGGCTTGAACCGGCGGGCTGGACGGCAGCCGGCGCAATAGCAATTGCACCAGCAGCGACAGAAGCTACCTGGTCGAGCGGCAGGCCGACCTCGGCACTGTGCAGAGTGATTCCGCTGGCTGGCAGTGGCGCAACCTTGCCTCTGGCAAGTGCCACACCCGGAATCGGGTCATATCTGATTTCAAGCGTGATACCATTGACGTCAAAGCGCTGAACCGGTGCAGCAGCAAGCGTGACAATTACGGTTGCGATCAGGACAGCGTATCTTCTCATAGCATCTCTCCTTTCGGCTTGAAGGAAC
>JBDRUL010000264.1:0-2845 GCA_039801305.1 Caldifarciminota bacterium
TGCGTGCGCTTGCCGAAGGAGCCCGTGAAGGATGTTTGGAGTTTTGATTCCGGGTACTACCGTTCCAGAGGTACCGGCTGCGGCTCCAGAGCAGGAGTTCATCGAGCGGGTAATCAGTATCAAGCGTATATCCAAGGTCATGAAGGGCGGCAAGCGGATGCGCATTTCTGCTGCTGTCGTGGTTGGTGACGGTCGGGGTCGGGTCGGACTCGGCCACGGCAAGGCACTTGAGGTAGCTGCTGCGGTGAGCAAGGCGACTGTGCGGGCGCGCAAGGAGATGCGACCGGTGGCGATGAAGGGTCATACCATTCCCCATGAGTGCACCGGCAAGTATGGGGCGAGCCGTGTGCTGGTGAAGCCGGCAGCGCCGGGTACAGGCCTGATTGCCTGTCCGCAGGTGAGGGCGGTTCTGGAAGCAGCAGGACTGCGGGATGCTCTGAGCAAGGTTTTCGGCTCGCGAAATCATTACAACACTGCGCGGGCGACGATCCGGGCTCTGGCTACTTTGCGTACTCTGGAGCAGGTAGCTGCTGCCCGTAACAAGCCGATACATCATCTCGTTGAGAGAGATCGCTATGAAGCGCCTGAGAGTTACACTGGCTAAGAGCCTGATTGACGAGAAGGAGTCCACAAAGCGGGTCTGCCGGGCGCTTGGACTGCGCCGACTGGGAGCCAGCCGCGTGCACGATGACACGCCGGCAGTCAGGGGTATGATATTCCGGGTGAAGCATCTGGTCAGGGTGGAGGAGTTGTGAGATTGAACGAGCTGCGACCGGCTGAGGGCGCAAAGCGGCGACGCAAGCGGGTGGGATGCGGACCGAGTTCGGGACATGGTAAGACCTCCTGCCGCGGGCACAAAGGTTCTGGTCAGCATTCAGCGCCGGAGTTCGATGCCAGATTCGAGGGCGGTCAGATGCCATTCTATCGCCGGATTCCCAAGCGTGGTTTCCGTCAGCCTGGTCGGATAGAGTATGCGCTTGTGAACCTTGATGAGCTTGCCGATCTGGATACGGACACCATTACGGTTGAGCTTCTGCGCGAGAGGGGGCTTGTCCGGTCCCGGCTGCCGGTCAAGGTACTCGGGCGTGGCGAGCCTGGCAGAGCTATGACGGTTGTCGCCCATGCTTTTTCTGATTCGGCGCGCGCCAAACTTGAGAAAGCAGGCGGCAGAGCTGAGGTCTGCAGGTGATCCAGGGCGTCCCTAACATATTCAAGATTCCCGACCTGCGGAAAAAGATCCTCTTCACGCTGGCGATGGTGGCAGTCTACCGGTTGGGAGTGCACGTGCCGGTGCCAGGTATAGACCCGACAGCGCTGCGTTCGCTTCTGGAAACGATGCGCGGGACGATATTCAACCTTTACGATGTGTTCGTGGGCGGGGCGCTTTCAAGGGCATCGGTCTTCGGACTGGGAATAATGCCCTACATCTCAGCATCAATTATCTTCCAGTTGCTCGGCTCGGTTTTCCCGGTACTGGAGAAGCTGCAGCGCGACGAGGAGGGGAGAAAGAAGATAAATCAGTACACCCGCTATGCGACAGTGGGGCTGGCGATAATTCAGGGGGCGGCGTTTGCGGTCTACCTGGAGAGTGTGTCACGCGGAGGCAGCTTTCAGATTGTGTCTGCGCCCGGAATGGGTTTCCGGCTGCTGACGATACTTACACTGACTGCCGGTACGATATTCGTGATGTGGCTGGGCGAGCAGATTACCGACCGTGGCATCGGTAATGGCATATCTTTTCTGATTCTGGTGGGATGCGTTGACAGCACGCCGCAGGATTTGGCGCGAACTTTCGAGCAGGCCAAGATGAATTCGTGGCTCTGGCTGGTGATGATCGCGCTTGTGGTATTCGGAGTGTACGCGGGTGTGGTAGCGATGACGATGGCTGTCAGGAAGATACCGGTGCAGTATCCAAAGCGGATAGTCGGGCGCAGGATGTACGGTGGACAAAGTACCCATATCCCGCTGCGGGTCGTAACCGCCGGTGTAATACCGATCATCTTTGCGCAGAGTGTCGTTGTATTTCCTTCGACAGTCACCACCTTTCTTGGTCAGAACAGCCCGGTGGCGCGCTGGCTGCAGACCACGTTGCATGCCGGAGGCTGGCTGTATAACCTACTGTATGCGGGGCTGATTCTCTTCTTCACCTACTTCTATACTTCGATTGTCTTCAATCCGCGCGACCTGGCTGATAATATGCAGCGTTACGGCGGGTTCATTCCCGGGATCCGCCCGGGAGAGAATACCGCCAGATACATCGACCGCAGCCTGTCGCTGTTAACACTGCCCGGGGCACTTTTCCTGGTGTTAATGGCGCTCCTGCCGGTGATCCTCACAGGCGCTTTCAACGTCCAGTTCTACTTTGGTGGAACTACTCTGCTGATTATCGTTGGTGTGGCACTAGATACCCTGCAGCAGATCGAAGCACACCTCGTGATGCGTCACTATGAGGGTTTGATCAAGGGTGGCAAGTTTCAGGGACGCCGTTTCGGATAGTATTCTCCAGCAAGCGATTTGTGGCAGCCCTGTGGGGCTGCCTGTTTTCCTAAGGATATGACCATTACCGCAGGTCAGCTGAACGTCTCTGAGCTGATTCGCCGTACCCGCGACGGTGAGGCCCTTTGTGCAGAAGAGATCGACGGCTTCGTTTCTGGTTTCGCCAGTGGAACTGTTCCCGATTACCAGATGGCAGCGTGGCTGATGGCGGTACGGTTACGGTCGCTCTCTCGGGATGAGACGGTTGCTTTGACCCGGGCGTTGATGCGATCAGGACAGGTGCTGGACTGGAGTGGTATCGGAAGGCCGACGGCTGACAAACACTCGACAGGCGGAGTGGGAGACAAGG
>JBDRUL010000265.1:0-696 GCA_039801305.1 Caldifarciminota bacterium
CTACTTTCCTGAAGAAAGGAGAGCAGTATTTCAGGTGGCGGGCAGCTCGATACCCTTATTGTCCTTTCTTGCTCCGGTGCTTGACTCCATGTCCAGCGCTGAACTTGATCTTGACCCTACTGGTGTCCCGTTGATGCGTGTAACGGCCACTGACACACAGTCACTGGATAATCTCGTCTTGGAGTTGGATTCCGGTCGTAATCGAATTACCGGTTTCTCCTTTGACGACGAATATGGAAACCATTATGACTTCCAACTCACTCGGCAGCGCTGGAATCCCCGCCTCAACCCGAAGTTGTTTCGTTTTCTGCCCCCGGCCGGGACTGCGGTGGAAAGGTAGCGGTGCTGAAGGACTTCGACCGTTGTTTTGCGTGCGGTCGGCAGAATCGGAACGGGCTGCAGCTGCCCATTCAGCAGACCACTGAAGGCGTGAAACTGAGTTTTGTGTTTGATGAGCGTTTTGCGGGTTGGGCTGGAATTGTGCACGGCGGTATCGTTGCGACAGTTCTCGATGAATTGCTGGCTTGGGCGTGCCGGGTGGCAGGGCACGATGCGGTTACCGCCGAACTGCAGGTCCGTTTTCGTCAGCCGTTGAAGGTGGGGCACCGGTTCCATGGCGAAGGGCGGATTGTTGACAGGCGTGGTCGTCTGTTACTGGGGCAGAGTCGGTTGATCGGTGATCACGGAGAGTTGATA
>JBDRUL010000265.1:706-2815 GCA_039801305.1 Caldifarciminota bacterium
AGGCTTCCGGCAAGATGATGAAGGTGCAGTAGGCGACTGCAAAGCACCTGCACTCTTATGGAGGCTTGCAAGACCGTAAGTGTGTTCTTGCTGGGCTGTCCCAAGAATCAAGTGGACGCAGAGTTCATGCTCGGAGCGCTCCGGCAGTCCGGGTACTCGTGTGTTTCAGACCCGTCCCGTGCCAATCTGATCGTGGTCATGACCTGCGCTTTTATCAGTGCGGCGGTAGGTGAATCCTGCACGATGATCAGGAGAATGGTCAGGGTAAAGAATGCTCGGTCTGATTGCCAAGTAGTGGTTGCCGGTTGTCTGGTTCAGCGATTCGGCCGCAGGTTGTGCCGTACGTTCCCTGGAGTTGATCTGTGGGTTGGTCTTGATCAGCTGCGCGATATCCCTCGTCTGCTCAGACTGCGGTCGAACTTCTGCTGCTCAGTTCCTCCCCGCACGCTGCCATCGAGTCGCATGCCCAGACTCCGGGATTTCCCCAAGCACTACGCGTATCTGAAGATTGCAGACGGGTGCAGCAACTTCTGCTCGTACTGTCTTATTCCTTCGATCCGTGGTACGCTGCGTTCACGGCGGATTCCAGATATCTTAGCCGAAGCACGTGAGCTTGTAGCGGGCGGGGCAAAGGAGCTCATACTGGTGGCGCAGGACACAACTGCCTATGGTCAGGACTATTCTGGCCGGTCTCAGCTCGCCCAGCTGCTTATTGCCCTCGAGCAGATTGACGGGCTTCGCTGGTTGCGGTTGATGTACTGTCACCCCCTCCATCTAGATGTTGAGGTCATTGAGCAGTTTCGTACCAATCCCAAGCTCTGTCGTTATGTTGACCTTCCGATCCAGCATGTCGTCTCACGCATATTGCGCAGAATGAACCGTCACTACACTCAGGCTGGTCTGTCCCGTCTCCTGACTCGGTTACGTCGTGTGCCCGATTTGGCGATTAGGACGACCGTAATTACAGGTTTCCCGGGCGAGACCGTGGATGAGTTCCGACAGCTTCTGAACTTTGTTCGTCTTGCAAGATTTGAGCGGTTGTCCGGCTACGTCTACTCAAGTGAGTCTGGAACAGCTGCTGCAGGATTTCCCAGACAGGTTCCGATACGGGTACGTGCGTGCCGGTTAAGGAGGCTAATGCGGTTGCAAGCGTCCATATCCCGTGCTCGTCTGAAGGGGCTTGTCGGTCGTGAAATTGAAGTGATGGTGGACTCACCGAGGATAGGACGGACTGAATGGGATGCGCCGGAGGTGGATGGGGTGGTCAGAATTGTTGGAGCAGAGCCGGAGCCTGGAACGCTGGTTCGCTGTCGAGTTGTGCGTTCTCTTACTCATGACTTGGTAGCTCAGGTTCTCTAAAGCGCAGGTGTGCTCAGAGTTCAAGAAGAGCCGGTCGCAGAGATACCACAGCAACAAGACTCGCAAGTACCACACCGCCGCTGATCATGGCTGCTGTAGAAGCACCGGCCCGCTGGGCAATGAACCCGGTTATCAGAGCGCCGATCGGAAACATGCCGTTGAAGCAGAGTACAAAAATACTCACGACTCGGCCACGCATTTCGTCGGGAGTCAGCGTCTGAATGAGGGTGTTGCTTAAAGATGAGATCATTGCCTGACAGGAACCTGTCGCCGTCAACAATACTGCCCCAAGGGTGAGGTTTCTTGTCTGTGAGAGACCTAACAGTAATGCTCCCAGGACAGCTGTACCGGAGAGAAGAATCCTTCCTTTGTAGCGGGTACGACTGAGGCTGGCAAGAGTTAGACCACCGGCCAACGCACCGACTCCAACCATGGTCATCAGCAGGCCGTATCCACGTGGTCCCGTGTGAAATACGTCTCGAGCAAACACAGGCATGAGCGGCAAGTAGACAATTCCGAAGGAACTGAATATTCCGACCATCAACACCAGCAGTCGGATGTCCTTATGCAAGGATACAAACCGAAGTCCGGCCGCAATGCGCTGCCAGATATTTTCGGAGGGGGCGGGACGGGCTGAAGATCTGGTGCGGATAAACCTGAGAGCAACAATGATGGCGAGGAAACTGAGGGCGTTCAGTCCGAAGCACGTGGCTGGTCCGGAGAACGTCAGTATAGCACCGGCAAGGGAAG
>JBDRUL010000266.1:0-2805 GCA_039801305.1 Caldifarciminota bacterium
TTTGGTGTGCTGTTTCTTGTCGGTGGAATCCGGGCTCTCGCTGAGCTTCCGCCTTTTGGTGAACCGCTGATGAGGATAGCAGACAGCTACGTCCAGACCGGTCTTGAGCAGACAGGTGCGGCTAATGTTGTAGCGGCGATAATCTTGGACTTCCGTGGCTATGATACCCTTGGTGAGGCCACGGTTCTGTTTACTGCAGTTGTGGGGGTGCTGACTGTTATGCGCCGTACAGGCCGCCGCACGGGGAAGGGAGACTGAGAAGTGCGCGGGATGTCGCTGATCGTCAGGGTAATTGCCCGAATAATGGTCGGGACAATGTTCCTGTACGGCTGCTATATAATCCTGCACGGACACCTTACTCCGGGCGGCGGGTTTGCTGGTGGTGTCATTATTGCCGCAGCGTTCATTCTGCTGTCGCTGGCGTTCGGTTCAGTAGAGGAGGCTGAGCGGAGCGGATACGTCTTCTCATCGGTTTTCGAGAGTCTCGGCGGCCTCACCTTTCTGGGACTGGCTCTAGCAGGCTACTTTGCTGGTGAGTTCTTCTTCAGTAGTGCTGCAACTTTCTTTCTGGGGAGGCCGCTGGCGCTGGTCAGCGGTGGTATCATTCCGCTTGCCAACATCGCAATTGGAGTCAAGGTAGGTGCAGGCCTGTTTGCCATCTTCCTGGCGTTTGGGGCCTCGCGCTTTGTAATGAAGGAATAGACTATGGTTGCCTTTGCTGCCTGCGTGGTGCTGATGCTGATTGGACTCTACGTGGTGGTAGCGAAGCGTAACATAATAAAGATGGTCATCGGTTTCACCCTGATGGAGTATGCGGTCAATCTGTTCTTTGCACTGGTCGGGTTCAAGAAGGGCAGTCTCGCGCCCATTATTACCAGTTCCGATCAGATTCGGTCTGCGGCTGCCCGCAATTTCGTCGATCCGGTGCCGCAGGCGCTGGTTCTGACTTCGATCGTCATCGGGCTGGCGACAACAGCACTGATGCTGGCACTGGCACTGCGCATATATGAGAAATACAAGACGTTCGACATTGCCGAGATCAGGCGGTTGAGAGGATAGGCATGGGTTCGCACTTCCTGCCGCTGTTTGTGGCTATGCCGCTGCTGGGCGCATTCCTGACTCCGCTACTATCCAAACTGAATCAGGAGCTGGCTGATATCGTCGGCAGCATAATCGGCGCACTGCTGGTCTCGGTGTCTTTCTACGGGCTCTTTGCGCAGCTGGGTTCGTCTGCACCGCTGGTCTACTGGGCGGGTAACTGGCGCTTCCTGGGCATCGCAATGGTCTATGATGCCCTTACGGCTCTGGTAGTACTGGTGACTAATGTTGTCGGCTTCTGTGCCCTTCTCTACTCTGTCCGTTACATCAATCACTATACCGCACGGTGGAAGTTCTATACCCTCTTCTTGCTGATGCTCGCCGGGCTGAACGGTCTGGCGATATCGGGCGACCTCTTCAATATGTTCGTGTTCATCGAGATTGCAGCGGTCGCCTCATATGCGCTGGTTGCCTTCGGCACCGAGGCAGAGGAGCTGGAGGCTGGGTTCAAATATATGGTGCTTGGCGAGGTTGGTGGCATGGCGATACTGTTCAGCATTGCGTTGATCTACAGCCAGACCTCCACACTGAATCTTGCCCAGGTCAGCAGGTATCTGCCGGCCGGGACACCATTCTTCTGGTTCGTAGTCGCTACACTGCTGATCGGTTTTGCAGTGAAGATGGCGATGGTACCATTCCACGCCTGGTTGCCCGATGCTCATCCGTCAGCTCCGGCGCCCGTTTCGGCCATGCTCTCAGGGGTGTTCATAAAGGTTGTCGGTGTCTATGCAATGGCCAGGCTGGTCTTCAATGTCTTCGGACTGAGCCGTGCCTCGGCTCCGGCCTTTTTCAATCTGCTCATCGGGTTCGGTGTGCTCTCTATGGTTGCTGGTGGTCTCCTGGCATATTCCCAGAGTGACTACAAGCGGCTACTCGCTTATTCCAGCATAAGCCAGATGGGTTACATCATCATCGGATTGGGTATCGGCAACGGCTGGGCATTGGCTGGTGCGCTCTTCCATCTGCTCGCGCATGCAATGGGCAAGGGCTTGCTGTTTCTTGTGTCAGGCTCGGTTGAGGCACAGACCGGTACGCGCAACCTCGACCGGCTGAAGGGGCTGGAGAGGACAATGCCACTGACTGCTTGGTCGCATCTGTTCGGCTCTCTGTCTCTTGCCGGGGTACCGCCTTTTGTCGGTTTCTTCTCCAAGCTGTTCATAATAGTGGGTGCGCTGCAGGCCCGGATGTACTGGCTGGCGGTACTGGCGGCGGTATTCTCGGCGGTGACACTGGCCTATCTCACCAAGGTGGTGAACAGGGCTTTCTTCAGCCGCGACAACGGGGCACCAGTCCTAGCGAAGGAGGCGGGCGGTACGATGGCGATTGCAGTAGTCATGCTGGTTATCTTGACGGTGCTTTCCGGAGTCCTGTTCGTGCCGGTGCTTGATGGAATCGTGCGTCCGGCAGCCGATGTGCTCCTGAGGGGCGTTGGGTACGCCGGCGGAGTCCTGGGGGTGTTCTAGAATGGCACGCCGGCTGCTGTACTGGCTCGCAGGATTCGCGGTCTGGCTGCTGCTGACCTGGACTCTGGACTATCAGGAGCTGATTGCCGGAGCGGCTGTTTCACTTCTTGCCTCAGCCGTCTTCGGCGGGTATCTGCCTTTTGAACCAGCGAAGCTGATCAACCCGGTGCGCTGGTTCTGGCTCCTTGTCTACATCCCGGTGTTTCTTTATCAATGTCTCAAGTCGAATATCGATGTTGCTCTG
>JBDRUL010000267.1:0-2805 GCA_039801305.1 Caldifarciminota bacterium
GAGTCATTAGCGTTGTGACCCCGTTTCGGGTGTCTAACAACCCAAAGCTCAGGCGCGGGGCGATGATGATCTGTAGTATTTCGCCCCGACTGTGCTTTGTCTCGTTCGCCTTGTGTGCGTAGATGAAATAGGTCTGCCCCGCAGCATAACGATGGTATACCAGCCATGAACCCTTGTCCCACTTTGCCTTGGCACCAACTGGTGCCTCCGGCAGTGTCGTGTCCCATGTCAGAGTAACAGTATTGAATCGGAAGAAGTCGGTCTTATAACCCTTGAGCAGATAGATGTAGCCGGTATCACCGTGATCGCGGTCGCGGAAGTAGACCATATCAGTGCCACCCTTCACCTTCTTCCCTGACGGTCCCAGTGGCACGTCCGGCATCTGGCGCCAGACCATCGAATCTATGTCGTACCGCCAGAAGCCAAGGGTATTGTTCCCCTTAGTGGCATAGACATAGCCACCAGTGGCGACACCTACGCCTACCGCACCGCGGTATGGAGGCTTCGCCTCGGTGCCGTTTGGAATCGGTGGGAGTTCGGTCCATACTCCGTCTGAGTCTGCCTCCGGGTCAAAAGAGTAGAAATCCCCGGTCTTGTTACCCTTTGCGGCATAAAGAATCCTACCTACTCTAGCGAGCCATGCCCCATCCTTACACGGCTTGCCAGAAGGGAGACTCGGCATCGGCTCCATCTCATACCAGCCATAAGGCCAAGACGGGCTGCTGCTCACCGTAAATGAACCGTTACGGAAGTCATTGTTTGGATTCCCGTCACCGACCGCATAGACCGAACAACGGGTAGTCCAGTTGCCTTCGGCGGAACCTACGTGGAAGGACGGAAAGTGCAGATTGGTATCGGTGTTAACCGAAAGACCAGGTATATCGAGATACTCACGATAGACTTCTGTTCCTGACGGATTCTTCATGATAAACCACGCCCGGAACGGCACGCTGATATCGCCGTAGTTGCGCACCCTGCCTTCGGGCACTACCGTCGTGCCGGTGTCAATACGACCACTGGGCGCCACTATCGGGAGCACTCCGATATCAGGATTGCCGACCGTGAAAGTACGGTCCAGCGTATCATTCTGTCGAACCAAGTCACCGTTGCAGAAGGTACTGCAGCGTACTGTCCAGGTGCCGCCACTGCTAAGCACAAAGCTTGGGAAACTGCTGATATAAATCTGGGCACCCGGGTTCAAATTGCTCACATCAACCTTCTGGGCATATACCCGGTTCCCTGCCGGATCATTCAGACACATCCAAGCCTGAAAGCCCACACTGCCTGTGCCGTTGTTCTTCCAGGTGGCAGCCGGAGTGATCGAAGCTCCGGCAGGATATGAGCCACTGGGCACGGCTATCGAGAGCGCGGCCACGTCGGTGACCCGTACCGTACCGCTGGCACTTGCCTTGTCATTTGCCGGACTCATGTCGCCCGTAAGCTCTGTCGAGCAGCTGGCAGTGAAACCTCCCCGCTGGGTCGGTATCCACTGCGGGAACTCCACGTACACCCTTGTGCCGACTGCGTGATTCGTTACCCGTGCCGTATCGGTATAAGACCCGATACGCAGTCTGACCCGATAAGACTCGGTGTTGGTTCCGTAGTTGTACACCGAACAGGCTGGAGTTACCGGTACCCCAGAGTCAACAGTCCCTGATGGAACCAGCACCTTGGTGCAGCCGACATCGTGGACATTGAGCGGATCGTGTACCCTGTAGCGCCAGAGATACTGACCACTGCGTACCAGTACCCACATATAGCTGCCCCCGGATCCGGGACCGACGAAGCTCAAGCCCCCGACATAGCTGTTACAGGGATGACTGAATGTAGCAAGTATTGTGTAGGTGTTGGCTGCCGTATCGAATGAACAGTAATGCACATTGTTGATTGTGCTCGTCCCGTTTGAAATCCACAGCCGGTTGGGATAAGTCCTGTCAAGCGCAATAACTCCCATCCACTGTGGATTGACCGTTGGCGTCAGTGTCCTGAGCAACGTACCACCCCGACTGATCGTGTAGATATAGTAGTTGTTCACTGAAGTAACCCAGAACTTGCTGCCATCCCACTCAACCCCGCGCAGACCGCTGGGCGTAGATATGGAACGACCGTAGTTACCCAGTGTATCGTAGATCATCAGCTGGCTTGAACCATAATAGGCGATGCAGAGAGAATCGCTGAACCGGACAATATCGTAGGGTGAACTCGTGCTGGTGGTAAAACTCGACACCAGCGAGCCGTTTGCGAGGAGCCGCTTCTGCACAATCGCGTTGCCGTCTCCGCCCATCATCCACGCGTGCACACCGTTCGGATCTACACGCAGTCCCCGCCAGAAAGTGCTCGGCGGCGAACCGATGTATACGGAATCCAACAGCACCCAGAGCGAATCATCGGTTGGTGGCAAACCGCCGTTCCCACTGATTACTGCCGGACAGGAGTTATCAGACCAAGTACCGGCAACAGCCGAAGAAACCAGCACCGCCAGGAATAGACATCTGAGTCTGAGCACCTCACGCCTCCTTTGGTTTGACTGATTCTATACTGCCCGCCCGGTGTGTCAAATGGGCGTTGCGGAACTAAGGTGGTTTGACATTCTGCCACTCCGCTTCTATGCTGAATAAGACGAATTTGACCGGCTGTGACAACCATTAACACCTGCCAGCCGGGAACACAAGAATAAGTGATAATACGGATTCTGTTCGCCTGCGTGGGTAACTCCTGCCGCAGTCAAATGGCAGAAGGCTTCTGCCGACAGCTGGGCGAGAATGTTGATTGCGCCAGCGCCGGTTCAAAGCCGGAAAAGGAGGT
>JBDRUL010000268.1:0-2796 GCA_039801305.1 Caldifarciminota bacterium
GCAACTACGACGACAATGGCCGGTGGTTCGTGATGCTGGATGAGGCGCACAAGGGCGACAAGGAGGAGTCCAAGCGCCAACACATCTACGCCATCCTGGCGCGCAACGGTTTCCTTTTCAACTTCTCTGCTACCTTCACCGACCCACGCGACATCATCACCACCGTCTCGAACTTTAACCTTCCGGAGTTCATCAAGGCAGGCTACGGTAAGCATATCTGCATTCTGGAGCAGACCTTCCGGGCATTCCGAGACGATGAGGACTACTCAGGTGACGAGAAGCAGCGAATAGTGTTGAAATCACTGCTGCTTCTCGCCTATGTTGCCAAGTTTGCACAAAGTGTGCAGGCGGTTCGTGCTGACATGTATCACCGGCCCCTGCTTTTGACTCTGGTCAACTCGGTGAATGTCGAGGATGCCGACCTGAAGCTCTTCTTTAGGGAGCTGGCGCGCATCGGCAGGGGCAACGTGGAGAATACTGTCTGGCAAAGGGCATGGGCTGAACTGCGCCAAGAGCTGACAGCAAGACCTAGAGTGTTGTTCGAGGACGAAAGCATTGTGTTTAACGAAAACATCTTCAGCAGCCTGCGACCCAAGGATATCCTGCAGCTTGTGTTCAACGCCCAGGCAGGAGGCGAAATTGAAGTCCTGCAGCACCAAGCCAACCGGAAGGAACTGGCATTCAAGCTGAGGACCAGCGACCGTCCATTCGCCCTGGTGAAGATTGGGGATGTATCAGCCTGGATCAAGGAAGAACTGGCAGGGTATGAGGTCAGTCAACGGTTTGAAGACGAAAGCTATTTTGAGCAGTTGAATCGGCCCAACTCCAGTATCAACATCCTGATGGGTTCGCGTTCATTTTACGAAGGCTGGGACTCAAACCGGCCCAATGTCATCAACTACATCAACATCGGTACCGGAACCGATGCAAGGAAGTTCATCCTGCAGTCGGTAGGACGGGGCGTCAGAATCGAACCGGTACAGGGACAGCGGCAGCGGCTGCAGTTCCTGCACAGGAACGGTATCGTCGATGACCGGACATCTGAAGCGGTAAGGGACAAGGCACCGGCACTGGAAACCCTGCTCATACTAGGCACAAACCGACAGGCATTGCAGACGGTCATCAGCGAGATCAAGAAGGAAGGTGGAGTCGGTGAGCGGCATCAGCTGTCGTTATTCCTGAACCCGGCGGCCAAGCGCCAGTTGCTGCTGGTGCCAACATACCGCCGGGCTTCTGCTCCGCTGGCTGAGCAGAGGCGAATCGCCAAATACGACATTGACCGGGAAGAACTGAAGTTGCTGAAACAGTATGCCGGGACAACCGATTCGCGCGTACTCTTGGCCCGGCACAGCGTAGAGTTACGTATAGTGCGGCTGCTGCAGAAAAGCCTCGCCAATCCTGACGATTTCTACAGCCTAGAAGGCCAACGAGTGAGGAATCTGGACGTCCTGACGCGGCGGGTGTTTTCCCACTTGGTCATTGTGCCCGAGGAGCTTGACCGGCTGAAGCCCATGAGTGATGAGATTCGACACTATCAGAGTATTGTCGTGGAGCTGAAGGATATCACGGAACTGACCGAGAAAGTTGAAAGAGTGCGGGACTATCGCGACCCAGCAGCCGAGGAACGGGAGCTGGACACCTTACTTGACCAGAAGAAGATTACCCGCGATGAGTATAAAGAACGGCTGAAGGCAGCAGCGCGGCGTCAACCACGAGCCGAGTTCATACATAACGGTCGTAAGCTGAACATCGAGTTCATTGCCAACCATTACTACGTGCCAGTGCTACTCACAGAGGATGAGGAGGTCGAATACGTCAAGCATGTCATCCGGCATGAAAGCGAAGTCAGGTTTGTCAGGACCCTTCAGCAGCACCTGGATGAGTTCAACCATTTCGACTGGTGGATGTTCACCAAGGTAGATGAGTCGCTCGATAGCATTTCAATCCCATCTTACGACGTGACGCCTCACAAGTTCTTCCCGGACTTTGTCTTCTGGTTGCAGAAGGGAAACCGCTACATTATTGCATTTGTTGACCCAAAGGGCACAGAGCACACGCAGTTCATGCGGAAGATAGATGGCTACCGGATGCTCTTTGAGGAAAACGGCAAGCCCAAGGTCATCAAACACAATGGCCTGGATGTCTATGTCGTTATCTTCATATATCCAAGAGATAGGACAAGCGTTCCTGCGGATTACAAGAAGTATGCCGTTGACAGCATAACCGGCCTGATTCGCGAGCTAATGAAGCTCTTGCCCGACCCGTTGTAAACACACCCTCCAATTGTTCTCCCTTCGCCATCACCAACCAACCCCGGCCTTCCTTGACGGCTGCGCCAGCCGGTCTATAATCGCCTGCTTTCCGGTATGAAGTACTGGCGGAAGCCGCTCGATTCTGACCGGCGCAAGCCGGTCAGAGGCGCTGTGCATATCATCGTCGACCGGTGCAAAGGCTGCGGCTTCTGCATCGCCTTCTGCCCCAAACAGGTTCTGGAATCTTCTACAGACTTCAACCGCCGTGGCTATCATCCGCCAGTGGTCGTCCACCCGGAGCGCTGCGTGAACTGCCGACTCTGCGAAGCGCTCTGCCCTGAATTCGCCATCTGGAATACTCTGGTAGAAGAGGAGACGGAGCAGACCGGTGCCCAGCAGTGAGAAAAGCCCGGTCTTGACCGGCGCCCATTATCTTGATGGCGACCATGCTTGTGCTGAAGGCGCAATCGCTGCCGGCTGCCGTTTCTTTGCCGGCTATCCGATCACGCCGTCAACCGAGGTGGCAGAACGGATAGCAGAAAGA
>JBDRUL010000269.1:0-2783 GCA_039801305.1 Caldifarciminota bacterium
ATATCAGATATGTGATGACAATGTGAGGACAATGGGCGAGACTGCGCGCAAGTACGGCATCGAGCTGGTAGACCGGCAGCTGGCCTGCGCACCGGTAACCTCGCCAGAGGGTAAGCGCTACTTTGGTGCAATGGTGGCGGCAGCCAATTATGCCTGGGCTAACCGTCAGGCGATTGCCCACTGGGTGCGCGAGGCGTTCAGCGATGTACTCGGGTTACCGGTGGAGCGGCTGGGGATGACACAGGTCTATGATGTGGCGCATAACATCGCTAAGATTGAGGAGCACGAGGTGAACGGTAAGAGGATCAAGGTCTGCGTCCATCGCAAGGGCGCGACCAGAGCCTTTCCTGCAGGCCATCCGGCTCTGCCGGCAAAATACCGGCATCTCGGGCAACCGGTGCTTATTCCCGGAGATATGGGAACAAACTCCTACCTGCTGCTGGGCACCAGTATAGCAGCGACGGAGACATTCGGTTCAGCCTGCCATGGTGCCGGCAGAGTCTGGTCGCGGACGCGGGCATTGAAGGAGACAAAGGGAAGGAACGTGGCAGCAGAGCTCCGCTCGAAGGGCATTCTGGTCATGGCGGCGAGTCGGGAGGTGTTGAACGAAGAGGTGCCGGACGCCTATAAGGATGTTGACGAAGTAGTTGATGTCTGCCATCGTTCCGGCATTGCCCGCAAGGTGGCAAGGATGAAGCCGCTCGGGGTGGTAAAGGGATAGTTCGTTCCTGCCGATTGTGTCGTGAGTTCTCTGTTTGCTGAAAAAGTCGCTGTCGCGCCGGATAGCCCCGGGGTCTATCTGCTCAAGGATGGTAAGGGCAGGGTGATCTATGTGGGCAAAGCACGGGTCCTGCGCGAGAGGTTGAGGTCGTATCTGCAGCCCCAGCCAAATGCCCGCCTGCGTTCACTGGTCGGACAGACAAGAGACGTTGAAACGGTAGTCACCCGTTCCGAGAAAGAGGCGCTGATCCTCGAAGAGAACTTCATCAAGATGAACAAGCCACGTTTCAACGTCAGGCTGCGCGACGACAAGAAGTATCCCTATCTGAAGCTGACAGTGAATGAGACTTTTCCCCGTCTCTTCATCACCCGTGACATCCGGCCGGATGGTTCGCTGCTCTTCGGGCCCTACACCAGAGCCCGTGACCTCCGCCGGGCTCTGCAGGCGGCGAAACGTGTCTTCAGGTTGAGAACCTGCCGGCTGCGCTTGCCCGAAGAACACCGGGAACAGCCCTGCCTGAACTTTCAGGTGAAACGTTGTCTTGGTCCCTGCACCGGTGCAGTCAGTGAGTCGCGTTATCGGCAGGTGGTTGATGACGTGGTGGAGTTTCTTTCGGGTCGGTCTGACCGGCTGACGAGAGAACTTGAGAGAAGGATGTGGAGGGCTGCACGGGCACAGGATTATGAGCAGGCGGCCCGGCTGCGTGATCAGTGGCTGGCGATGCGGGAAGTTTCGCGTGAGCAGCAGGCGGTGGTGCAGAGGAGAGTATCCTGGGACGTTATCGGGCTGGCAAGAGGCGATCGCACGGCAGTGGCTGCCCTGCTGCGGGTGCGAGAGGGAAGGATAGTTGCCCGTGAAGAGTATGTTCTCTCGGCAGCCGGCAGTGTGCCGGATTCAGAAGTGCTTGCCGGAGTACTGCAGTCGGTTCATGCCCATTCTGCCGATGTGCCTGACGAGATTGTGCTGCCGGTTGCGGTTGAGAGCAGCGAGGCTTTTGCTGAACTCTTCAGCGAGCGCCGGGGCCGCCGGGTGGGATTGCGAGTCGCCCGGCGTGGGGAGCGGGCTGGCCTGCTGCAGCTGGCGGTGGCAAACGCTGAGAAGGCACTGGCCGAGACATCGCCGGAAGAGCGGGTTCCAAAGGCGAACCGGGAGCTGGCTGATCTGCTGGGGCTGACGGTACCGCCACGGCTGATCGAGGGAGTGGACATATCGAACACGCAGGGTACGAACGCTGCCGGATCGGTGGTGGTTTTCCGGGACGATCAGCCGCTGCGCTCGGAGTATCGCCGTTTCCGTATACGGGGGGTGCAGGGTCCGAACGATTACGCGATGATTGAGGAGGCCCTTGCACGGCGACTGCGGCAGCTGACAGAGGCGAACAGACCTCTTCCAGATCTGGTGCTTGTTGATGGCGGTCAGGGGCAGCTCTCGGCAGCGATGAAGGCGTACCGTGAATTCGGTAGCGATATTCCGATTCTCGGGCTGGCAAAGCGATCAGATACGCTTTTCTATTCTGACGGACGGGAGTTGACGTTGCCGTTGCGTTCAGCCGCCTTGAAGTTGCTCAAGCGCATCCGTGACGAATCTCACCGGTTTGCGATCACCTATCACCGCCGGCTGCGCAGAAGGAGTCAGATTGAGTCGGTGCTGGATACTGTTCGGGGACTGGGAGAGGTGCGCAAGCGTTTACTGCTTCGGCACTTCGGCTCGCCAGCCAGACTGAAGGAGGCGTCACCGGCTGAGATTGCTCGAGTCAGAGGTTTTGGCCGGGTGCTGGCAGAGAAGATCTACCGTGAGTTACACAGCTAGAGTCGGTCGGGCATGGTGCATCTGCCCAGACTGGTGAGACAGCGATAACAGGGAGGAGTTGGTGGCGATTCTTGAGACAGTAACCGCAGCAGCAAGGGAAGTTCTGCAGGTGCTCGGTGAAGGGTATCCCGAAGGTGTGTATGAGGAAGCGCTGGCACACGAGCTTCGTCTGCGGCGGCTTCCCTATGAGCGGCAGCGGAATTTCGAGGTTCTCTATAAAGGTTACCGGGTCGGCGACGGCAGGGTGGATGTC
>JBDRUL010000270.1:0-2770 GCA_039801305.1 Caldifarciminota bacterium
GGTCAAGTCTGGCTGTCGATAGCACGGCTAGGCGGATAGTCTTCGACCTGAACGTAGATACGAGCATCGCGCCGGTGATGGAGTACTTTGAGATATTTCTTTCACGGATGATTATCTCCCGGAGGGGAGCGGGCTTCCTGAAGTGCCGGTTCGAGCTGGTGATGAACGGTAATCACCTGGTGTAGACAGATGTCTGTCTGAGCTTCGTCCCGCCAGCGGACCTGTCTGGGCCTCAAAGATATTGCCTGCTCTTAGCTTCGTTTACTTCTGAAGGGTATGCCGGGTGAGACTGGGCTGTCAAGGGCAGTTAGGTTGACAGTCTGGGGGTGATTGGTATATTTGCGGGGATTGACCAGCACGCTCTCTGTGGTAACGAGAAAACGCACTGAGCTGGTGGATGTTACTGCCCGGGTGCAGGAGGCCGTGAGCCAGTCCGGTGTGCGGGAAGGGGTCTGCGTATTGTACGTTCCGCATACGACTGCTGCAGTGGCTGTAAATGAGGGATATGACCCGAGTGTAGCTGAGGATATTGCTCAGACTCTTTCAGATTTGGTTCCGCCAGCCGGGTCGTATGCGCACACAGAGGGCAATGCCGACGCTCACGTCAAAGCCGCAATGTTGGGTGCAAGCGAGCAGATTCCAGTTGCCGAAGGGAGACTTCTGCTGGGACGCTGGCAGGCTATTTTCTTCTGCGAGTTTGACGGGCCACGCGAGCGGCGGATCTATGTGACGGTTATCGGAAACAGAGTCTAGATGTGGAGGAGTAATGCATAAGAAGCTTTTTGTTCCCGGACCTACTGAAGTCAGGGAAGAGGTGCTGAAGGCGCAGGCACAGTGGATGATAGGCCATCGCTCGAAAGAATTCGGAGAGCTGAACCGCCGAGTGGTCGAAAAGACCAAGCAGATACTTAGTACAAAGAACTATGTGTTCTGGTACACTTCTTCCGGAACCGGTTGCATGGAAGGTGCTATTCGGAACGTGGTCACCGGACGCGTCCTCCACACGGTTAATGGCGCTTTCTCCGACCGGTGGTTCAAGATCTCCAAAGCCTGTGGCAAGGATGCGGCGCAGATTTCGGTGGAGTGGGGAAGGGCGATAAAGCCGGAGATGGTGGATGCTGAGCTTGCCAAGGGCGGTTATCAGGCACTAACGGTAACACAGAACGAGACATCTACAGGTGTACGGAATCCGATCGAGGAGATTGCCCAGCTGGTGAAGACAAAGTACCCGGATGTCCTGATTCTGGTGGATGCGGTTTCCAGCCTCATGGGTGATTGGTTTGACATTGACGGTCTGGGACTTGATGTGGTCGTGGCGTCGTCACAGAAGGCGGTGGCCCTGCCTCCGGGGCTGGCGGTCGCAGTCGTCTCCCAGCGTGCACTCGAGAAGTGCCGTACAGTGGCTGACCGCGGCTACTACTTTGATTACGATGCGATGCTCAAACGCTATGAGAAGGATTTCCAGACTCCGACAACCCCAGCCATCTCATTGTTCTGGGCGCTGGACCTAGAGCTTGATCACATCCTGAAGGAGGGTATGCAGAACCGGTATCAGCGTCATCTGCAGATGGCAAGGTTCACACGCGACTGGGCAAGGCGGTACTGGCAGGTCTTTCCGGAATCGGGTTACGAGTCGGTTACGCTGACTACGGTTACGAATACGCGTGGGATCAGTGTAAAAGACCTGAATGCCGAACTCGGCAAGCGCGGGATGCAGATATCAAATGGTTACGGAGACTTGAAGGAGAAAACTTTCCGCATTGCTCATATGGGCGACTTGACGATGGCTGACATGCAGGAAGTGACGGCCGCGATTGTCGACATCCTCAAGCTCGGTTAGCCGTTTACCCGTGGGCAGCATCCTGACCGTCCGTTATCTCGGCCGATGACCTGATACGCAGCAAGATTCTACAAGAGGGGGTGGACTCTGTGCCCCTTGCTCCTTCTGCTGTTTGCCGGCTCGCTAGAGCTTCAGCGAACAGAGCAGAGGGGCAGATTTGTCCCAGAACCCTACGCTGATGCTGGCATAATCCGTTTTGCATCTGGTGAGACAGTTTTGGTATCGGGTGCGTTCGCACCGGCAGAGCTTGAGTCTGCAGCCTATTTTCTTGTCTGTCTGAGGTGCCCAGTTGATCAACAAATCCTGCAATGCCTGCGCAAGGGCGGGCTTGAGCCTGTAGGGTACTTGGCGTGGCAGAAGATTATCTGCCGTAGGACAGGCGGCACTGGCCTGCCGTTGATCGATACAGGACAGGTTGTGCCGTTTTCTGCTAGATTCAAGCTGGCCCCAGAGTTTTCAGAGCAGAGCGGTTGTCGGGGCAGAAGAGAGAGAGTTGTTTGTGCGCTCTGGCCTGGAGAGGACGCAAATCTGGTTGCCCGCCAGATTTCGACAGCTGGCGGACTAGTGCTGGCGACGCTCCCTTACTCGGTTATCGCCGATGCTGACCCATTTGCCGTGGCGCATATTGATGGCGTGGCATGGGTGCAACGATGGGGAGAGGCAGAGCCATTCAATGTCAACGTTCAGTGGGTGATGCAGACCGGTTGGTGGCCGATAGTACCCGACCCCGTTCAGGGGCGACGGATTTGGCAGTACGGTCTGCGTGGGCAGAACATGGTAGTCGGACTCTTTGACAGCGGAATCAACACTTGGCACCGGATGTTCTCTGACCCGATGTTGCCTATTGTGGCACCGGGAATCTATTCCGAACATCGCAAGATAGTTGCCTACAAGCTGTTTCGGGATGCGGTTTTCGGTGATGCCGGTTCG
>JBDRUL010000271.1:0-2764 GCA_039801305.1 Caldifarciminota bacterium
AGGCTCTGCAAGAAGCGCCTGGACGAGGCTGAGCTGAAGGTGAGCCAGCTGGTCAAGGAGAAGGAAGGGCTTTTCCGGGAAGAGGGGTTTGAGGAGGAGACGGAATAGCGGCCTGAAGCCTTGGTGCTCAGCTGATACCAGGTCGCGAACGAAACCCCGGTTACAGAAGAAAGTATGCCCTGTTACCGAAGAAATCACCCCCTGTCACAGAAAGAAGTAATGCCCGTCACGGAAGAGATGGCTTTGTGCGCGGAGGGTTTTCCCACTCCCCCAGTGGCTCCCCCTGCTGCTTTCCCGGCTGCTGTATCCTCAGCCCCCCAAGCAACCCTGTCTGTAACCCCCTTTCTGACCCCGGTATTTACCTCCTCTTCAACCCGGATAGCGACCTGGTGATATGCCCGTCCAGCTGCCCCGGGATATGCCCGTCCAGCTGCCCGGCGGTTTGCTCGGAGATATGCTCGGCCAGCAGCCCGGAGATATGCCCGGTCTGTTGCCGGATGGGCTACTGTCCGTGCTGTCGGGTATCTTGCCGGCTGGGTTGTTCAGACAGCAGTCGGTTGAACTGATTGCTACCCGGGTAGGTCAGGTTGCCTTGACATACAGTAGTGAGTGGATATTTTTTGAGTGAGGAGAGTTTGACCCCACTGCGCAATCCGGTTCTCAGGTTTGTGCTTTTCCTGATAGTCTTGCTCGGGTTTGGCGGCTGCGCCTATTTCAACACCTTCTATAATGCCCAGAAGTACTACAATGAGGGGTTGCAGCTGAAGAATCAGAATCAGCTCGGGCAGGCAAGGGCGAAGTTCGACAAGGCGATTGAGAAGTCAGCGCTGGTGCTTGTACGCTGGCCACGGTCGCGCTGGGCAGATGATGCGCTCTACCTGATCGGGATGAGCTACTTCCACGAGAGTCAGTATCAGAAGGCGCTGTACCATCTGGATCAGTTTGTGCTCGCTTTCCCTGAGTCGAAGCTGATTCCCGAGGCTGAGCTGCATCGGGGTCTGGCGCTGCAGGCTCAGCGGGAGTATGGCCAGGCCTGGGTGGTGCTGGACAATATCCGGCGGCGTCATGCCCGCTTGGCAGATGCTGCAGCCTACTATCTGACCCAGCCGGCACTGGAGCGGGAGGAGTTTGAGGTCGCGGTAGAGTCACTTGCGGCTTTTGTAGAGCGGTATCCCCGCTCGCGTTTCCGCCGACAGGCACTGCGGCAACTGGCTGATGCCTGTTTCCGGCTGGGAAGGCCGGCCGAGGCTGAGAAGTGGTACCGCAGGTACGAACGGCTGGAGACAAACTCCCGGGAGCGGCTCTGGGTAAAGCTGCAGATTGCGTTGTGCCGGTTTGAGATGGCAGATTATGATGCTGTAGTCGCCGGTGTGAGAGACCTGCTGGGCAGGAATGCAGAGACAGACGAGGAGGCAAAGCTTCTGCTGGGCAGAGCCTTGGAAAGGCTGGGCAGGCACCACGAAGCGGCAGCAGTATGGTCAGAGGTACGGGGACCGAACGCCCGCGGAGCAGAGGCGGCCTTCCGGCTGGGCAGGTACCATGAGGAGGTTGGAGATTTTGCCCGGGCACGGGCATACTATGACACTGCCCGGAGCCGGCGGGCTGACTCTGACTATGGCGGGATGGCGGTCAGAAGACTGTCACTATTGAACGCGCTCGCCAGAAGGGACTCGATCGGCAGTGACAGTGCTCATATCGAGTTTCTGCTGGCAGAGATCTACTCGCTGAATCTCGGTGACTATGAGCGCGCTGAACAGCAGTACCAGCATGTTTATGAGCGGTTTCCCGAGAGCGAGCTGGCGCCAAAGGCGCTGCTTGCCCGGGCATGGATCAAGAGGTCGGTCAGACGAGATACGGCAGCTGCAGAGCCGATTCTGCGTCGCCTTATCGCCGCGTATCCGGAGACCGAGTATGCGGACGAAGCGCGCCGATGGCTGGGGCTGCCGGTGCCAAGGCGCCGCGTGACTGCAGTCCCGACGACACGGGGCGATACTCTGGCAATGTCGCAGGCCGGGCAGCCGGCAGATACCAGCCCGGCGCAACCTACAGAGAGAATGCCTGAGCCGTCGATCGAGCCAGAGCCACCCGAGATGATGAGCGGGCCTGTTCCTGAGCAGAGTCGTGGTCAGCCGGTGCCGGAGCCGAGTCTGCCCATGCCGAAGAGTCAGGGAATGACCGTTGATAGCCTGACCGGTCAGGCTCGTATCAGCACGGTGAGGGCGGAGTCGGCTGCCAGAGCTGCGGTGAGACCGGATTCCGGACAGCGTCCGTCAGCCGGGGCGGGCGGTTTTGAACCTGTCCATTTTGAGACCGACAGCTGGCGGATACTGCCGCAGGATACTGCGCGGCTGCGCACGCTCGCTGAGCAGCTGCGGGAGACGAGTGGCATGGTGGTCATTGAGGGGCATTGCGATCCCAGAGGCAGTGAGCAGTACAACGAAGCGCTGGGAATGAGGAGAGCAGAGTCAGTCCGGGACTGGCTTGTCAGTAACGGAGTTCCGGCAGAGCGGCTGCGGGTGGTCAGCCGGGGTGAGAGTACGCTGTTATCACGCAGCCCGTCAGAGTACTGGAAAGACCGGCGGGTGGAGTTCAGACTCGAGTGATACCCGCAGCAGTGAGAGTGAGTCGTGTCCGCCAGCATACTGCGGACACTTTTTCGGTATGGCTGGGCGCTCCAAGAGTTGCAGAAGTCGTAAGACCAGGGCAGTTTCTGAATGTGGCAGCTGGATGCAGGAACGGGCTCCTGCTGCGTCGGCCCTTGTCC
>JBDRUL010000272.1:0-2760 GCA_039801305.1 Caldifarciminota bacterium
ATACTGAGTTCGATAGTCGGGAAAGATGTCCGTGTTCAGTTGACCATGGCTGATAACACAACTAACGGAGATCCCACAGTTAAACGTCTCAGCCGGGTATTTGGCGTGGTTGACGAAGAACGCAGCATCTGAGGTGGAAAAAGCTCTTGAACAGCTCGTTACGGCACTAACCGAGTTGCCGGGAATAGGAGAGAAGACAGCACTTCGAATTGCCTTCTTCCTACTCAGACAAAGCCGCGTCGCAGAACGGCTTACCGTAGCAGTAGCCAATGCTCGCGAAAAACTGCACGAATGCCCAATTTGCCAGAATCTAACTGAAGATAGATTATGTTCGATCTGCGCGGACGGTAGCCGTGACCACCATACAATCTGTGTTGTTGAAGAGCCCGCAGATGTCCTTACCTTGGAGCAGACACACCGATATCGAGGTGTATACCACGTCCTAGGTGGCGTTCTGTCGCCGATCGACAACATCGGCCCAAGAGACCTCAACATTTCGACCTTGCTTGAGCGCGTAGCGACCGGAGGGATAGCAGAAGTAATACTGGCAACAAATCCGACGGTCGAGGGGGAAGCTACCGCTTCCTATGTGTACCATCA
Organism: Caldifarciminota bacterium; assembly: GCA_039801305.1. Taxonomy (GTDB): domain Bacteria; phylum Hydrothermota; class Tepidihabitantia; order Tepidihabitantales; family Tepidihabitantaceae; genus JBDRUL01. The sequence continues at coordinate 601 of JBDRUL010000272.1, forward strand.
ACTGCAGTCATATCCAATCAAGGTAACCCGTCTAGCACGTGGTCTTCCAACCGGCGTAGATATTGGAATTGCCGACTTAGATACACTGTCTCGTGCTTTCGACGACCGGCGGGATCTTACTACACCTTGACTCAATGGCGGGAATTAGTTAGTATCCAGTTTACAGGGAGGAAGCCATGATGCTTAAACTGTCCAGCCGGCACGTCGAAATCACACCGCATCTGCGAGAACACATCAGCAAACAGTTTGAGCGACTTGCAAAACTTGATCACGGCATAATACAGGGAGAAGTTACTCTCACGAGAGATCGTGCATTCGACGTTGCCGAAGGCAAAATCCATGTCGGACACACCTTTCTGACAGCAAGTGGTCGTGGCACAAACACCTATACTGCCGTGAACGAAATGTTCGACAAGGTGAGAGTCCAACTTGGTAAGTACGAGGGAAGAATAAAAACTCGTCGACGCGGAAGAACAAGGAAGCTCTAGTTGACAGAGTCCAAGGGAATCAGCGTCGGAACTTTACTTGCCGACCGCGGTCAGGAATGGCGTCTGGAGCCCCTTGCTGGCACCGCTGGTCTTGACGAACGCCTAATCACAACTGCCGACATCAATCGACCCGGCTTAGCACTTGCTGGCTACACAGGAGTTTTCCTGCGTGAACGAATACAGATTGTTGGAAGCACCGAGCTGAGCTATCTTGCAACCCTGCCACTTGCCGAGCGAGAACGAGCAGTGCGCGTACTTTTCGATCTTGGAATTCCCTGTGTCATCGTAACAAAGGGACTAGAGTTGCCAGATATCTGGTTGCGCGAGGGTACGCGGACATCGATACCCATTATTCGTACGCCCTTGGATACCACACCGTTCATACATCTTCTTACTGCTTATCTAGACTACCGCCTAGCTCCGGAGACATACGTACATGGCGACCTCGTCGACGTCTTCGGCGTAGGCGTACTGTTAACCGGGGAATCCGGTATCGGCAAGAGTGAATGCGCCTTGGATTTGGTCCACCGGGGTCACCGCCTCATAGCTGACGACAATGTTCGTATCCTTCGTCGTGGAACAGGTATACTAATGGGTTACTCAGCAGCTAAGTCTCCGCTGCTCGCACATCACATCGAAGTTCGTGGTGTAGGCATCGTCGACATCTACAGTCTGTACGGTGTACGGGCCATTCGTATCCAAAAAAGAGTTGAGGTCGAAGCAAGACTGGTACAAACCTCTCCGAACGAACCGGCCGAACGCATTGGACTCGACGAAACACACTCCACCATTCTTGAAGTGAATATTCCATTGGTAACAATACCAGTGGTGCCGGGCAAGAACCTTGCGCTTGTAATAGAAGTAATCGCCAAGAACCACATTCTCAAGGTATTCGGCTACTACCCCGCGAAAGTTTTCAATGATGAACTGATGCGAGTAATGAGTAAAACTCCAAGCGTAGACCCGTTTATCAATCAAGACCTTGAGTAACGGAAATACTCTCTAAAGAAGACGACTCAGCCCCTCTCTCCAAACTCTACAGGCATCAGCGACATCAACGCAAACAACCCGTCTCCCGCTGAGACCAGTAATTGTAAACCATGGTTCTGCTGTTGTCCTACCAACTGGAGCACAAGCAATTCCTCTCAGCTGGCGCTCAAATGCCGAACGACACGCCAGCGGTACCTCACATACGAAACGGGTATTTGACTCGCTGAATAACAAGAAATCGTCACGACGAAACCTGTGAGCTCCAGGGACTCGATGCAATGCCACCTGCAGACCAAACCCCGCAGCTATTGCCATTTCTGCGAGTGCGACACCTAGCCCACCGTCAGATACGTCATGGCAAGCAGCAACCAAACCAGATCTTATCGCTCTCCCTAAAGCACGCATCAGCCGCCGCCCGCGTCGCGCATCAACGCGAGGAACAGTACGACCCAGCCCCTGATTAAGTCGTAAGTACTCACTACCCCCGAGCTCCTCATATGTTGAACCCACGACGTAAACGAAAGAATCAGGGCGACAAAACCTCGGCGTGACTGTGCGCGAAACATCACTGATAACGCTGACTGCCGAGATGAGCAGCGTAGGTGGGATCGGAAGCGATCCTCCGTCTACCTTCCGAAACTCGTTGTACAGCGAGTCCTTGCCTGAAATAAATGGCACCCGG
>JBDRUL010000273.1:0-2745 GCA_039801305.1 Caldifarciminota bacterium
TATGCTCGGAAGTTACCTACATGAGCATACATGTACACGGTCGGACCACAGGTATATATCTTCACCCTGTTGGACTCGACGGTTACTAGGTCTTCCTTCTGTCGCGTCAGGGTATTATAGACCCTCATCGGAGTACGGATTCTAGCATCTCCTGCGGCAGAGGTCAAACTGGAAGAAAACAACCACACCCGCTCGCCATTGGGCAACACCACTCTTGACATCACAACAGTCCTGCTTAGCATCTCCCACCGGGAGCCGCGGTCAGCCGCTCCGCAGTTTCTAGTTGAGGCCAGTAAGCAACAAACCAAAAGAGCTGCTGAGATAAACCGTATGGCCGGTTTCGACCTGCTGAACATTATGAGAGTATGGCTGACGGTTGTCTGGATGTCTTGCTGCCGTCAATACTCTCAGGCAAGGCTCAGGATTCGGTCACGCCTCTGCAGGGTTGTTGGCGTGATCTGGCACCGAAACTCTTCATTAGAGACGACACCCAAGCCGACTTGGACTACATCAGGTCTGAAATCGTCTTCGTCAACTACGTTCGCGACCCGGCAGATGCAAACATACACTTAGCAATAACCTGTCAGACAACCGGCGCTGGCGGCAGAGAGTACTGTCTAACTTTCACGGGTCTGGGAGACCTACAGGAAATCAAGTCTGTTCAAACATACACCACTGAACCAGACGCCACCAGCGACGACATCCGGCGCGGACTGGCTGATGCCATCCGGCGCGGTCTGGTTCCTTATGTCAGCCGTACCCCGCTACGGGATAATCTGAGCGTGGAGTTCACACCGCCGGCCGAACTCGTCAGTGCCACCGACCGGTGGAAAAACTGAGTTTTCTCAATCAGTTTGAACGGCTACTTGGAGTCTGATCAAGGCTACTCTCACTTGTATGGCAACATCACTCCCGCTGTCAGCCACATAAAGGAGGAAATCAAGACCGAGTTAGAAGCTACGGTGAACATAACCAGACGCCGATTCGCCATAAACGATACAACCGTAACGGTCGCGCTTACCAGAAGCCACTCCGTCAATCTGAAACACAGCCGGCCCCTCCCGGAAAACATTGGTATGGGCGCAAGGCTGGGGTTAAACAACAGCGAATTCTACAACATACGGATAGGGCCCTGTTGGGACCACGACTGGAGTGGAATATGGTGCCATATTCAGATTACACCAGACACAAGGTTTATCTTCGTTTCCAGCCCGGTGCCAGATATGCACGTTACTTTGACACCACCCTCTACAATCTGCTGCAAGAGAGCCGCCTGCAAGACGAGTTGACGCTGGGATTAACCGTAACTCGGATGTGGGGCAATGCCAAGGTTTCCGCGTCCGGTTTGCACTATCTTCACGACTTCTCAAAAAACCGGGTGGACCTGTCCGGCAGTCTCTCTCTGAGAGTAGTTGCTGGTTTGACGCCAATCCTGATGGGAAACTACAGTTTCGTTCCCAATCAGCGTTCGTTGCGCAAAGCCGGTGCCACTGATGAAGAACGATTTCTCAGCCTGCCCAAACTAGCAATCGGCTATTCCTGCTAGTTGTCTCTAGGTATCACCTACACCTTCGGCTCTGCATTCAACAATATTGTGAACCCTAGCTTCTAGGACATATCGAAGAGCAAAGCTGGGGCGCCTTTCGGCGCCCCAGCAATCCAAAGGGTCTGAACCGCTATTCCATCACCAGCACTTTAGTGACCGCCTGTGCATCAGGCGACTCTACCCTGACGAAGTAAACTCCGTAGCCCAGCTGCTGCGGTCGCCAGTAGAGCCTGCCGGTACCAGCGCTGACTTCAAAGGTCTGGCGCTCAGCCTCCCGTCCTGTCGCATCGTAAGCCACCAACTCAACCTGACCGGCGCGGGAGGTGTAGTAGTGCACAAACGTACCTCTGCGAAACGGGTTGGGAGAAAGAAACAGCGGTCTGGTAGCGTTTGCCACGACTGGTGGCTGCTCAGCGATGCCCATCAGGTTGGCATTGTACCACGCCTGTGCGCTCTCAGCTGCCGCTACCCAGCTGCCAGCGCTGGTCGCCCCCACAATTGCCACCGCCATGCGCCAAGTCGCTCCGACCGGCAGGTTCCGAGGACCGGCACTCACAAAGCACGACCAGTCATACGCACGGTTTGAGTTCCGCTGCAGGATCGTCCCATTGAGAATGCGGAACTTCTGACCATCGGTCATGCACGAGTCCGTCGGATAGACGTAGCGGGCATGGTCAAGTGCTCCGATATTGGCAAACTGATTCGGCTCAAGCAGCACAAACCCGGCACAGGGGTTGTCAGTCGTTGACTGCCGCATATAGGTCGTGCGACGAACAGTGTCGGTAACAACTGTATTGTTCGTCGGTGTGCTGCCGATGTCGAAGTCAGCAATCATGCCGGCGTACAGTCCGTTGATCGGGTTCGAGCCGTTGTTGGTGAAATCAAACGTGACAATCGCCCAGTCGTCGTACTGACCGTCAACATTCATATACCAGCGATGTTCGCAGCGTAGACCCTGTGGCGAGGAATGTCCAGCGTCACTCATTTTGCCTCGCCACTGCTCATCAGCCGGGTTCGGCGGCAGCACCATCTGCAACGACTCCACGGCAACCCAGTCGCGGTTCGTTGGGCCGTTTGCCGGCTGACCGTAGAAGTGGTCGACCAGATAGGTTGGCGATGTTCCGGCCATCAGTGAACCGAAGAAGAGGGTGTTTGCGCCCGTCTTCGGGACTTTGAAACCACTGCCAAGATCTGCCTGC
>JBDRUL010000274.1:0-2740 GCA_039801305.1 Caldifarciminota bacterium
CAGCAGAGCTGGTGACTATTGCTCGGTGAGTAGTCACGTTTCATCGAGCGAGCCTGTGATGACTACTCAGCGGTCACTTTTGCCAAATGAAGTCAAGCGTGGCATGCGGGTTTCGATACTCGAAGGATCTTTTGCCATGCTCTACTCTACTTTGGCCGGGGGTATGTTTTTGACAGGTTTGGCTCTTTACTGCGGGGCAAATTCGTTCGAACTTGCTTTGATAACTGCTGCCGGCCCGCTGGCTTCCTTGTTCGGGTTTGTTTCTGGCTGGCTAGTACGCTTGTGTGGTTCCCGAAAGAGCGTAGTTCTCGGCACAGCCGGTGCGGGCAGAGCAGTTTTTCTTGTACTCGTTCCTTTTCTCCTGCTGCGGGATCGGGTCAGTTATGAATTACTACTTGGCACCGTGGTTGTCTCCAGCATTCTGATGAATGTAGCAGGAACCACTTGGACTTCTTGGATGAGCGATCTAATACCACAGGAGAGAAGGGGACGGTTTTTTGGTCTACGCAATGCGATTCATGGTGCGTTGGGCGTTGTTGTTGCTTATTGGGCGGGCAGAGGAATGGATATTATGAAGGCAGCCCGAATGGAAGGATTGGGCTATGCTCTGGCTTTCGGTCTGGCGGCTTTGTTTGGGACAGTGTCGACCATATTGCTGCTGCGACAGCCAGAACCCATACGTTGTTCTCGGCCAAGGCTGGGATTGCGGCAGACTTTCTTTGGACCACTACGAGAACCGGAGTTCCGGCGGCTCACAGTATTTCTAGCAGGTTGGTTTCTTACTGGCACGTTGGCTTCACCTTTTTACCTCCCGCATCTGCTTAGGAATCTCCGGTTCTCTTTTGCCGCAGTTGGTGTGTATTCGATGATCGGTGGCGGGCTAGGAGTGCTGTTTCAGCTGTTCTGGGGGAGAGTGATCGATCGGTTTGGCGCCCGGCCAGTTACAGTGTTCGCTTTCAGTCTTACTGGGGTGATGCCTTTCCTGTGGGTTCTCGCCAGTCCGGCTTTCCGGTTGCCGATATGGATAGATGCCGTTCTGAACGGAATAGTCTGGACAGGTGGCAGTCTCGGGTTGTGGAATCTTCTATTGGAACTTGCCGACCAGCCTGAGCATCGGGAAAGCTATTTTGCAATCTACTATGTAGTTACCGGCCTTGGTGCGTTTGTGGCTTCCCTGCTGGCAGGAGTGGTAGCACACCAGTTGGAAGTGACGGGGTTCCGGGTTGAATTGTCGGGGAGGATATTTCTTCCCTACCATCTGGTGTTTGCAGTAGCCGGTTTCTTCCGGTTTGCGATGTTGCCGCTATTGTTCAGAGTGCGACAGAGTGGTTCAAAGCCGGTGAGCCACACGATGAAGGCGCTGGTTACTGTCGCGGTCTGGCGGTTGAACGCGAGTAAGGAATGGCTGCTGCGTGCGTTACTGCCACGGGAGCGGACGAACAGTTGACTATTGGTCTTGGAGGAATATGATACCCGCGGCCGGAGAATAGCACGAATGGAGGAAGGATGAAGAGAAGCGTGACGTTAGTGCTGCTCGCGCTGGGTGCACTTGCGTTCGGCTACCAGCGGGTCGTTGTCTTGGAAGAAGCTTATCAGGAGGACTGAGGGTCTTGTGCACCGGCCAGCAGTATGCTGGACCAGATATGCCGGGACTATGCCGGTTATGTTGTTGCAGTGGCTTGGCACGTTGATGCTCAATTCCCGTTGCACTCGCCAGAGGGAAGGCTGAAATGGCGTATGTACCCACCACCATACAACGGCAGTTACGCTACGCCTTGGCTTTGGGTTGACGGAAGGCAGCGGGGGTATCAGTACAGTCTCTGGCCGAATTACGTGTCCCAACGGGTAACGGTGCCAACCCCTGTGAGTATCGCAATAAACGGAACCTATGATCAAGGTACAAGAACAGGAATAGTGCAGGCGGTTCTGCAGAATGATTCTTCTGCTGCGATTACGGCGCGCGTATCTGTCGTGATTACTGAGGACTCCTGCTACTATCTCGGGCCTAACGGCGACCCATGGCACAACCACGTATGTCGGGACTACATTCCCGATCAGAACGGTACGGTATTGACGATTCCTGCGGGCGCCGCTGATACGGTCGAACTGCCGTTTCTCATTCAGAGCGGGTGGCGTGAGGATAGATGTAAGCTTGTTGTGTATGCCCAGAGCACAACGATGGTACCTTCGGATTCGTCTTTCCCGGCCTTTCAGGGGGCATCGACAGAGGTGCTCTCACTGGTGGGTCTGGAAGAGAGCGAGCGCGCAGACATTCGACCCAGACTGCACATTTCTCCTAATCCTTGTCCTGGAGTTGCACGCTTTACGCTTTGCGCCGGCAGTCATGTCTCAGACCGTTTACGCTACTGCCTGAGCATTTTTTCAGCCGACGGCAGGCTTGTACGGCGGTTCGACGGAGTTAGCTGTGGCACTACAGAGTTCTCTGTTGGCGGTTTGGAAACCGGTGTCTTTCTATGTCGATTTGAGTGCGCGGGTTTGGTTGTTGCCGGAAGGCTCATAGTCAGTCACTAATTAGGGGAGTGTAGCGGTCAGAATTCCTGCAGAGCAGAGGTTGAGCCAGCTCAAGGCAGAGCGCAAAGTTACTGTCTGGGGTCTGGTGTGTAATGTATTTCTGACAGCGGGGAAGATGCTAACCGGCATATTCTGTCGTTCGAGTGCGATAATCGCCGACGGTTTACACAGCGCTTCAGACCTTGCCAGTGACATGGCGGCGCTGTGG
>JBDRUL010000275.1:0-701 GCA_039801305.1 Caldifarciminota bacterium
GCTTGACTTGGCGGGTTACACTAACGCTGGCAAATCAGCGTTGTTCAACGCACTGACTGGTTCTGACGTTGCCGTCTCCAGCCAGGTGTTTGCTACGTTGGATGCCAGTACGCGTGTGCTTCGACTAGATCGGCACCATCGGATTCTGCTGACAGACACGATCGGGTTTATCCGGAACCTGCCGCCCCAACTGGTGGCAAGTTTCCGGGCGACACTGGGCGAGATTCGTGAAGCCGACCTTATATTGCATGTGGTAGACGCAAGTGTTGACGACGTAGGAGAACGTATCGATGTCGTCAACGAGACATTGAACGCCATCGGTGCTGGCAATGCTCAGAGGTTGCTAGTCTTTAACAAGATCGACTTGGTATTTGACACGGCCAGACTCGAGCGCTTCAACCGTGATTACTCTGGTTCTATTTTCGTATCAGCGCTGACCGGTACCGGTCTTGATGCTTTAAGAAAGAGGGTTGCTGATTTCGCAGGGGAGCGGTTGATAACAGCAGAGTTGTTCGTACCTAAGCACCGTCCAGATATCGAGTCACTTATCCGGTCGTCAGCAAGGGTTATCGCTGTAAGCGAGTCGGATGGGCTATTCCGCTTTCAACTGATAGGCGAACCGGCTGTGCTTGGTCGACTTCGAAAACAGGTGGTCGCCGCGGTGCGGGAGTAGACGGGCCGCGGTGGCGCTCCGCCTGCCG
>JBDRUL010000275.1:711-2030 GCA_039801305.1 Caldifarciminota bacterium
GACTAGTCCTCTACCTTTATGGCGCTGGCCGGACAGTCTTCAGCAGCCTGATGCACACATTCTTCTGCGCCTTCCGGAACGATGTCGACCTTTGTCCGGGCTATGTCACCGTCAATCTCAAAGATGTCCGGACAGGACGAGACGCAGAGTTCACAGCCGGTGCAGAGTTCTCTGTCGACTGATACCTTCACGACTTATCTCCTTTCGAGCGTCTAGTGTTGGTTGCTTCAGACTTCTTTCATAGCGAAAAACTTGGTTCATGTCAAGAAACTCCGGATGGTGTGTCTGAATGGGCGGCGGCAGGCTTGGCTTTCTCGGAGCGCAGGCCGGGTGCCGAGGAGATAAGCCACGCGCGGACGAAAGGCTCGATGTGGCCGTCCATTACTGCATCGACGTCATGCGTCTCATAGCCGGTGCGGTGGTCGCGGACAAGCTGATAGGGGAAGAAGATGTAGGAACGGATCTGGTGTCCCCAGGCAATTTCGCTTTTTGTGGCTTCGAGTTTTGCCCGCTCAGATTCCTGTTCCCGGCGCCGAAGGTCATAGAGGCGTGAGCGGAGTACCTTCAAGGCATTCTGTCGGTTCTGAAACTGGGAGCGTTCGTTCTGACACGTGACCACAATGCCGGTGGGGATGTGGGTCAGACGTACCGCTGAGCTGACCTTGTTGACATTCTGGCCTCCGTGTCCGCCGGCACGGAAAGTGTCCATCTTGATATCTGCAGGGTTCAGCTCGATATCGATCTCTTCTGCTTCAGGTAGTACAGATACAGCCGCAAAACTGGTGTGACGGCGACCATTGGCGTCAAAGGGTGATGTCCGGACAAGCCGGTGCACGCCCATCTCAGATTTCAGCAGACCATATGCATAACCGCCGGTCACCTCGAAAGTGACGTCTTTGATGCCGGCTTCCTCGTTGGGCTGGTAGTCAAGTACGTTCCAGTTCAATCCCTGCAGTTCGACGTATCGTGTCAGCATCCGATAAAGCATCTGTGCCCAGTCGCACGACTCGGTGCCGCCGGCGCCGGGATGTATTGACACAATGGCGGCGCGGTCGTCTTCGCCTGGCACAAAGACCGCCCGTTCCTCGAGCGCTTCGATATCACGGGTAATCTGTTCGACCATGGCAGCCAGCTCCCTGCTGGCAGAAGGGTCGGTATCGGTCGAGAAGAGTTTCTCGAGCTCGGCAGTATCGGCCAGCTCCTTTTTGAGCCGTTCGACGCGGTTGATGATGTCTGAGTGGGCGGCAATCTGACGCATTGTCTCCTGTGCGTGTCCGGGGTTGTTCCAGAAGTCAGGCTGGCTGCTGAGTTGAGTCAGT
>JBDRUL010000275.1:2040-2725 GCA_039801305.1 Caldifarciminota bacterium
GGAGGTCAAAGAAAAGCCTCGAGCTGGCGTAACTGCGCAGTCAAGGCCTCCAGTTGAGCGGACATTATCAGTCTGTGGTCTGCTTCTTGCTGCGGGACTTGCGGGAAGTGGTCAAAGTCGTGCCATAACGTCGACGGAACTTTTCGACTCGACCGGCGGTGTCGACGATCTTCTGCTTGCCGGTAAAGAAGGGATGACAGGCAGAGCAGATCTCTACATTGATCGTGGGCTTGGTGGAGCGGGTCTTGACTACATTACCGCAGGCGCAGGTGATGGTGCAGTCGACATACTTCGGATGGATCTTGGGTTTCATTGCTGGTTCTCCAGTTACTTCTCGCTCATCGACTCAAGGAACTCCTTATTGTCACGAGTGAGTCGCATCTTGTCAAGTACGAACTCCATCATCTCTACGGGGTTCAGTTCGGCCAGCAGCTTGCGGAGTACCCAGACTCGTGACAGCTCGAACTCCGAGAGGAGCAGTTCTTCTTTGCGCGTGCCTGACTTCTGCAGATCGATCGCCGGGAAGATGCGGCGGTCAGCCAGCTTGCGGTCGTTGATGAGCTCCATGTTACCGGTACCCTTGAACTCCTCGAAGATGACCTCGTCCATCCGTGAGCCGGTTTCGATCAGGGCGGTTGCCAGTATTGTCAGTGATCCCCCTTCTTCGATCGCGCGCGCCGAGCCA